>NZ_JBEXUE010000401.1:0-9303 GCF_040614275.1 Streptosporangium sp. NPDC006013 | reverse complement strand
GCACCTTGTAGGAGGAGGTCTCGACGACCTTGGTCGCGCTGCAGTGCGCTGGTCACCGATGCGACGGTCAGCTCGAGGGCGTCGGCGGCCTTCGACGCCGGCCAGCCGAGGACGTCGCGCAGGATGAACACCGCCCGCTGCCGCGGCGGCAGGTGCTGGACGGCGACGATGAACGCCAGCTCGATCGTCTCCCGCGCAACCACCGATTCCTGCGGGTCCTCGGGGAGCATCCGGTCGGGGTAGGGCTGCAGGTACAGCACCTCGGAGCCGGGGTCCGGCAGCTCGGCAGGCACGGGTGTGCGATCGTTGCGCTTGTCCAGGAAGTCGAGGCAGGCGTTCGTCGCGATCCGGTACAGCCAGGTCCGCAGCGCAGCGTGGCCCTTGAACGACTCCCGCTTGTTCCACACCCGCAGGAACGTCTCCTGCGTCATGTCCTGGGCGTCCTCGTAGTTCGCGAGCATCCGGTAGCAGTGCACCTGCAGCTCACGGCGGTGGCGCTCCGTGATGAGCGCGAACTGTGCTGCGTCATTTGAGCGGGCCGCCGCGATGAACGCGGCCTCGTCGTCGCCTAGCAGTCTGGCGTCGGTCATGGTCGTCAATCCTTCCGCAGGTGGTGAGGGGCTACCAGAACTGACGACGTGGCGGAGGATTTCTGAGCGGTGAAGCCGCTGACACCGGGCCGTTCGTCAGGTCCCTCATCCCATCCGTGGATGGTCCAGAACTCGGTCCACATGGTGGCGCGGCCCTGCCGTACCGGCTTGATCTTCGGGCGGTGCGGGCGATGCCAATCGCAGGCCTTTTCCTTGGCCGCGTAGTACGCCGCCTCCTCAGCCTGCCTGCGCGCGCCCTCCTGCTCCTGCCACCGGGCCACCGCGGGGCACAGCGGGCTGAGCGCGTGCGCCAGTGGCCCGTGCGGCGCGTCCCGCACGGCCGGCACGCCGGTATCGTCGCCATACCGGGTGGCCACACCACACAGGTGGTGTCCTTGCGTCACAACCACCCGGTCGGGAGCATCCATGATCGTCGGAACACGAGAAGGAAGACTAAAGGAGCGGCCGAAAGCGAGAAAGGCCCTTGTCCACCGGCAGGGAAACGGCCGACGTCGGCCGCGAGCACGGAGAAGGGAAGCCGCTTCAACATGCTCATCTAATAGGGAAGACCGGAGTTGGGGCATGAAGCCGGCGGCGCTGAACAGCAGCAGCCGGGTGCCGGGCAGGGGAGGTCTCGCCGCCGCGCACGCCGTCGGTGTCGAAGGCCCTGCCGGGAGCCGTCACCCTCGGCGGGCCCTCGAAGATCTACGCTCGGGGTGCCCCGTACCAGCGCCAGGCGGTCAGACGCGGGCGCCCGGGGAGTTCGGCGCGTCCGGTGGCCCACAGCAGGGTGGGCCAGGGGTCCGTGCTCGTCGGGGCGTCCGGGAAGAGCCGGGCGAGCACCCGCGAGCACAGGTCGGCGGGCGGGGTCCAGGCGAGCCCCAGCCCCTCGGCCAGATCGTGGGTGTGCACCAGGGTCTCCACGATCCCCATCGCGGCGAAGCCCTCCGGGTCCGACGTCCCGTGCACGTGGTGGGCGCGGACCTCCGGCGGTGTCGTACGCACCATGGCGACCAGCAGCGCGCCGCTCGCCTCCAGCACCTGCAACAGCCCGGCCGGCCCCGCCGCGCGGTCCGCGTGGATGGCGTTCGCCGGGCCCTGGGGTCTTCTGCGCTCCCACGCGAAGGGCACGACGCCGTCCAGGGGCGGTGTCCTGGGGCCCAGCTGGGCGGCGTACGAGAAGAGGTCGTCGCTGAGGTGCTCGACGGTCTCCCAGCAGTCCCACTCCAGCGAGCCGGCCTTGCCCTCCCAGGCCGCCGGGGGCGCCTCCCGAAGGACGCCGACGGCAAGCTGAACGGCCAGGTCAAGGTCGTCCGCCGTCACGGGGGAGGATCCGGCTTCGGTTGATCGGTGCATGGTGGGAACGATATCGCCGGCGTCGGGAGTCGGGCTCCGCCGGAGAGCCTTCGGTGAAAGGAGTGGAACCTCCCCCTGAGGGAGGTCGCACACTGAATCTCATGATGAGCATCGGCGAATTCGCGGAGTTGACCGGACTGAGTCTGAAGGCGCTACGTCTCTACGACGAGCAGGGCCTGCTGAAGCCGACCTCGGTAGACCCGTGGTCGCGGCACCGGCGCTACCGCGCCTCCCAGTTCGCGGTGGCGACCCGGCTGAAGGTGTTGCGCGCGGCCGATATCCCACTGGCCGACGCCCCGCGACTCCTGGCCGATCCTGATACGGCCGCCGCGACGCTCGCCGAGCATCGCAGCAGGGTGGTCGCGGAGCGGGAACGCCAGGATGAGGCGTTCGAAGTCCTCGGCCGGTTGCTGGGCGGTGAGGATCGCCACGATTGGCAGGTGGCGGAACGCCGGGCGCAGCGGCAGCACTGGGCGGGCGTCGTGCTGCGGATGCCGAGGGGTGACGATCTCACAGCAGACGAGGTGGAACGCGCGAACGAGGAGGTCAACGAGGGGTTCGCCGCGCTGTGGCGGGCCCTGGCGGAGATCGGCAACGCGCCGACCGGCCCGTTCTGGTCGACGTTCCGGGCCACACCCGGCAGTGACACGGCGATCGAGATGATGTGTTGCTGGCCTGTTGCCCAGCCGCTGCCCGCCGGATTCTCGGTGCCGGAACGGACAGTCGAGACCGGCACCGTCGAGGCGGCGCTCGAACTGGTGGTGCGCTGGCGATTCGAGGAGCCAGTGATGATGATCGACGGCGCCGCGCACCCGGCCGTGCTCGCACTGCTCGCCGTGGCGGAGGAGCGCGGACTGGACGTGGACCTGTCCCGCCTACGTCAGATCGGGCTGATGGAGCAGGGGGAGAGCGTGGGGATCGAGGTTGTGATCACGGTGGACCCGGAAGTCAGGTGAGTGGTCCTGGGCCGGTCGGGGCCGTCTCCTACCGGCTCCGGTCGGTGGGGGGTGGGTTGAGGGAGTCGCCGTCCCAGGCGAGTCGGTGGTCGGCGCCGACCTCCATGGCCTCCAGTTCCTCGTCGGCGACCAGTGTCGCGACGCACTCGTGGGTACCGCCGACGTAGGTGGTCATAAGGTCGACATCGGTGGCGACACACCACGCGCGGTCCTGCGGCCACCACAGGCCGGCCTGCTGGTTGAGCCACGATCGGCTGGGCGGCCCGCCGCGGTTCGCAAGATGGGTGCAGAAATACGACACAAGGTGTCGGGTTTTTGGTCGAGCATGGTTTCATCGGTCGGCGTCGATGGTGGGCGTGGACCGGGCCCTACGGATAGACAAGGACTTCAATGCGCGAAACGCCAGAAGAGCTCAAAGAGCTCCAGGCTCTTCTCGATGCCTCCCTCTCTCGCTCCAACTCATACCTCCGCTCGATCATCAACGGCGAGCGCACCCTGACCGCAGAGCAGGTCACCCGGATCCTGACCGGCATGTGCACCCTCGCCCTGTCCACCGTGACGGCGAAGGGCGAGCCGCGGATCAGTGGTGTGGACGGGCACTTCCTGCACGGAAAGTGGCACTTCGGCACGGCGCGCGGCGCCGCCAAGGCCCGCCATCTCGCCGCCCGCCCCGCCGTCAGCGCCGCGCACATGCGCGGTGAGGAGCTGGGCGTGTTCACGCACGGCACGGTGGAGATCCTCAACCCCCAGCACAGCGAGCCGGCCGCGGACTGGCCGGACCTGCTCGCCTACTTCAAGGACTTCTACGGCGACGACGCCTTCGACTGGAACAACGACGTGGTCTACTACCGGCTGCATCCGTACTGGACGACCGTCTACGTCTCCGATGTCGAGAGGCTCACTGCGGCGTCCCAGTCCTGATCCGCGGCACAGCCCCGGTGGAGGACTGACGAGCCCTCCGGCCAGGTGGCCGAAGGGCATGATTGGGGGACCGTACGCCTGAACGTCGGGTCAGTCGAAGGCGCCGTTCCTGATGCTGTCGGCGAAGGTGGCCCATGCTGCTCCTCCGAATACGAAGGGTGTTGCCGATGTTCCGTACTGTGAAGCTCTCAATCGATTCCCTGCCCGTGCAACGCGCCTGCACTACGCTCGGGACATGAGCAACGAACTTCCCGCTGATCTGCTCGCCGAGGCCAGGCAGTGGATTGCCGAGACCGGTCAGGACATCACGCCTGCCGAGTACATCGCTCAGGCTGTTCACCGACAGATGCAGCAGGATTACCGGGCTGCCAAGGAGCGAGAGGCGCGTCGCATCGAGGCGATCCGCACCTCCAACCCCGAGGGGTTCGCTGCTGGTGAGCGTCGAGCCGAGGAACTGATCGCCAAGTACGCCGGCCGGGCCACGGCGTGAGTGCCAAGTTCATCCTCGACACCTCGCTCATCACCGCTTACGCCCAAGGGCACGACCAGGCAGTCGGCGTGGTCCATGCGATCAAACGTCGTGTCCCTGACGGTCTTCTCCTGCCTGCCGTATCGGTGATCACTGCACGAGCACACCTCACCATGGACCAGCGAGAATATCTGGACGCGGAACTCCTGGCCCGTAATCCCCGACTGGCCCTCGATGAGGTTGTCGTGAAACTCGGCGTTGGATACGACCCCGTTAAATTCGACCTCGACGGGGATGCCCAGCGAGGGATCTCCGGCACCTGGGCGGACCTCGGAGTCGATATGGTGCCGATCGACGTGGCGGAGGCCGCCTACTGGGGCAACCGGACTGATCGCACCGTGCTGACGCTCGCAGGAAAGCAGGTGTGGGGACGGTTGCTCAACGACCTGCCAGGAGTGAGCGTCGAAGACCTACAGGACGGTCCGCCCGAGAACTGGAGCTGACTGTGATGGGCGCCAGTGATCCAATCGATCGGAGTGACTGAGTTCTCCTGATACACAGAGAAACCCCCCGAGGGCGTGACCGGGGGGTTTCTTGGTGAAGGTGCATGAAATCAGTCGCAGTCGCCGTTCTTGATGGTGGTGATGAAGGTGGTCCACTGGCGGGGGGTGAGGATGAGGGCGGGGCCGGTGGGGTTTTTGCTGTCGCGGATGGCTCGGTGGTTGTTGGATAGGTTGGTGATTTCGACGCAGTTGCTTCCGTCGCTTCCAGATAGGCTTGATTTACGCCAATTGGCGCTGTGTAGCTCCTGATTCAGGTGGTCCATCTTTGGATCGCCTCCTTGATCATATCGCGCGAGTCGCTCCGGGGTAGAGCGTCCGCCCGTATTAGGTTATGCCTGAATTCTAGCCTTTTCACCTCTTCGAGCCGCTCGCTTACTCGATCCCCGATGGTCTGGGAATCGATGTAGGCCACCGGAGGAGCGTTTTTTGACATGTCCGCTATCACGAAGCCGCCCAGCAGGCCGATCACACTGTGCGCAGTGTATGGGAGTATTTGAAGAAAGATCCAGGGGATTTCCGCAGCCTCAAGGAGGTTCTGGAACTGGCCTCTCATCACCTCTGAATCGGCGATGGGACGGTGCAGGATGCCTTCGTCCAAGACGATCCAGAGCATTGGAGGTTTTGGTCTCTTGAGGATGCCCTGCCGGTCCATCCGTGCGGTGACGTGCTCTTCGACCTTCTCGTCGGTGATGCCGGGCTCACGGCTTAGCACGGCTCGCGCGTAGTCCTCGGTTTGGAGGAGGCCGGGCACCATTAGAGGCTCCCACATGCGTATGGACTCCGCCTCGCGTTCGAATTCCAGCCAGGGGCGGAACCAGCGGGGGACCTGGGTGGCGACGCGGTCCAGGCGGTCCAGGAGGTCGATGAGCGTTGTGCCCAGGTCGAGTGCCTCGTCCATCTGGTGGGCCAGTTTCCTGGTGGGCGCCCTGTGGCCGTTCTCCAACATGCTCAGATGGCTTACGGCGATGGGGACCACGGTGCAGAGTTCCCTCTGGGTAAGTCCGGACATAATCCGGTATTTCCGTAGCTCCTTGCCGAACTGAACGCGTGTGGATTCGTACGAATTCTTATCGAACTCTAGCTCTGAGTCCGGCTCCGGTTCAGGATCCATGGCGATGCTCATCTCGATCTCCTCTCGTTTCCTCTTTAGGAGTCTCCTTCATTTTCATTACCGAGGGAATGGATATGAGGTTCTCGGGGGTTCACAGTGTTGTGAACTTACTTCGTAAACTGTGAACCCATGATAAGCGCAGATCGGCTTCCTCTGTGCCTCGGTGTTTGGGACCGTGTGCCTGTCGAGCTATAGCTGTCACGGGATGTCAGTTAATGGCTCCGGTGACGGCAGGTCGGCTTAATTCGGTCGGAAGGGGCAATTTCATGGAGCCGGAGACGTTTAGCGAAATGCTTCTGCCCAGTAATCCCGAAGCCGCTTCGCGGGCGCGTGAGGAGGTCCGTAAATGGCTGGGGGAGAGTCATCCGGCCTATGAGAACGCGCGGCTGGCCGTGTCCGAGCTGGTGACCAACGCCGTCCAGCACGCCCGGCACGGGGTCACCGGGCAGGCCGGGGCCGCCAGCGATCCGCTGGTCCTGCGGCTGCTGGCGTACGGCGGGCTGCTGCGCGTCGAGGTCGCGGACACCGGCCTGAGCGCCGAGGAACCCCGCCTCCGGGCGGACCCGGCATGCCTCCTGATGGAGAACGGCCGAGGGCTGGCCATCGTCGGCATGCTCTCCGGCGGAAACTGGGGCTACCGCTCCCACGGCCGCGAACCCGGCCGGACCGTCTGGTGTGAGCTTCCCGCGAATCCGCCGCGCTCTGACGAGGGTCTCACCGAGAGATCAGCCCCGCCACCTCCGGATGATCTCCTCCCCGGAGCGCCGACCTCCGCTCAGCCGGGGTGACGCGCCGCTCCCAGCACCCGCTGGGAGCCGACGAACCACCCCCGGCGGGTGGCGGCACACGGATTCGTCCCCCACGAAAGAACCTGCGTGCCGCTCCGGCTCCACCTCCCCCGTTGGAGCACCTCGCCGGGGGTCTCCTGTCCCGATGCCGGAGCCTGCTCACGAGCCTCACCGCATGGGAACGATGGGTGCGGGCCGTTCGGCCGTACCGAATATCGACCTTGCGGAGACGGGGCCCAGCGCGGTGTCATCGCGGTCTGCCGGAGCGCCTCCAGCACTCGGGCGAATCGGAAATCACTCCGGAGGGTCGGCGAAGATCACTATTTCGTCGATGTCGCCCTCGACGGTGACGTGCACCACGTCCATCCCGGTCAGCAGGCTCCGGCCGGAGGCGTCCTCGTAGCGCCACCCGAAACGCGTCCACTCCCCGGGCGCGTCCACTGCGCTCGGGTCTGTACTTGCCTGATTCGGATCGAGCCCGTCGTCGCTGTCACATCGCCGTCAACCGGTCGTACAGTTCCGGGCGCCGGTCACGGAGGAACGGGCGACGCTGGCGCGTGGTCGCGATCAGCTTGAGGTCGACTTCGGCAACCGCGACGTCATCGGTGTTGTCAGTCGCCTGAGCGAGGATGTCGCCGTTGGGGCCGTAGACGGCGCTCATCCCGAAGTAGTCCTTGACGCCTTCCCTGCCCACCCGGTTAGCACAGATCACGAAGAGCCCGTTGAACACGGCGTGTGCCTTCAGTTCGAGCTGGAAGACCTCACGCATGGGCGCGCTCGCGGACGCGACCGGCACGCATAGCACCGAACCGCCTCGAAGAGCGACGATCCTGCTCAACTCCGGGAAGTGCCTCTCATAACAGATGATCGTGCCAACCCCGGTCTCACCTGTATGCACGACTTCAGGCTCGGTGCCCCCCGGCCGGAAATAGAACTTCTCCGGGAATCCATTGGAGAACGGCAGGTGGGACTTTCGATAGACCGACTTCAGCTCGCCCGCGACGTACGTGCAGGCGGTGTTGAAATACACGCCGGGCACGTCACCGGCTTCGAATACCGAAGAGACCACCGTGATCCCGTGCCGACGGGATCGGTCAGCCGCCATCGTGTTCGACGGGCCGTCGAGACGCTCCGCCAGCTCGAAGTAATCCGGATCCGGGTCAGGCTGCACGAACGGGACAGCGAACAGCTCAGGAAGAAGAACGATGCCGGCGCCCTGACCGGCGGCGGCATCCACGAGATCGCCGGCCCTGCCGATGGTTTCGGTCCGGTCGTCCGTGGCACGGAGCTGAACTGCGGCGAGCTTCATGCGATCACCTTTTCGGGAGTAGGCTGCGGCATTCCGGTCAGCGCGATGCCAGACCGCGGATGCACGATGGCGATGGTCGTTCGGGGAAAGTGGTGATCCATCGTTCAGTCCTTCGCGGCCAGGGCGAGGCGGGTGAGCGTCTGCTCCTTGTCACCGAGTGTGGAGATGATCGGGCATCTGACGCCGGCCTCGTGGTATTCCATGAGCTTGTCGAAGGCCTGTGAGGTGGACCCACACGCGGTGACGTTCTGCACCAGCGAGTTCGGAACGAGAGGCATCGCACGCTTGATGTCCTCAGGAGTCGCGGGCCATCCCGCCACCTCCTGCAGCCGGTCGACCAGTTCGCGCTCCACGCCACAGTGCTCGGCGATGTGCGGCTGCTGCATGAGGTAGAGGGTCAGGAACGCCTTGCACGCGTCGATGGCTTCCTGCGGGTCGTCGTCGTTGACGCTGCATGCCACGATCTGGGTCAGGTCGATCCCACTGCGACCGTCGGTGCGCTTGGCAACGCCCCGGCCGATCGCCTCTTTGGCGCCGGTCAGATAGGACGGCGGCAGGAGGAAGTCCATGTGGACGCCATCGCTGATCTCTCCGGCGAGCTCGAGCATCTTCGGCCCGACCGCGCCTATATAGATCGGGATGTCGACCGGCTTGTTCTCGCGGTACATGCTGTCGAATCGCACGTCGCGCATCTGCACGAACTCCCCTTCGAAGGAGACGAGTTCATTGCGGAAGAATGCTTGGCAGACGGTGATGTACTCGCGCATCGAGGCGATCGGCTTCACGAGCGGCTGACCGACCTTCGTGGCGAGCGGCTCCCACCAGGCGCCGATGCCGAGGATCGCGCGACCCGGAGCCACCTCGTCCAGGGTCTTGAAGGTCACCGCCATCAGCGCCGCGTTGCGGCTCTTGTTGTTGACGACGCCCGTGCCGATCTTCAGGTTGGAGGTCTTGCTCGCGATGATGGCCGCGGGCACGATTCCGTCCCTGGCCAAGCGACCCTCGGCGACCCAGACCGACTCGAATCCGTTCCGATCCGCGAACTCTGCCTGCCAGTAGGTCTGCTCGAGGCTCAGCCTCTCGCCAACGTGGATGCCGAGGGGAAGTTTCATCGGTTACCTCCAGCGTGGAGACCCCCGCCTTCAGGCGGGGGAGGAAACGCGGCACGGTGCCGCGTTTCTGAATGGGTTGCGTAGCCGTAGCCGTCCGCTCTCTGGAGCATGCGAACGTGGCGGTGGCC
>NZ_JBEXUE010000400.1:0-9358 GCF_040614275.1 Streptosporangium sp. NPDC006013 | reverse complement strand
GCGGCCGGGGCCGGTGTCGGCCCCGGTCAGGCGGCCCACCGCGGGATCGACGACGATCGAGCCGCGCTCGCGGAGCGTGGCCACGTTCGCGCGGGTCGCGGGGTGCTCCCACATCTCGGTGTGCATCGCGGGGGCGAACACCACCGGGCAGCGCGCGGTGAGCAGGGTGTTGGTCAGCAGGTCGCCGGCCAGCCCGTGGGCGGCCTTGGCGAGCACGTCGGCGGTGGCCGGCGCGACGACCACCAGGTCGGCGCCCTGCCCGATGCGGACGTGCGGCACCTCGTGCACCGACTCCCAGACGTCGGTCGTGACCGGGTTGCCGGACAGCGCGGCCCAGGTCGGCTCACCGACGAAGCGGAGCGCCTCCCTGGTCGGGACCACGCGCACCTCGTGGCCGGACTCGGTGAACAGGCGCAGCAACTCGCACGCCTTGTAGGCGGCGATGCCCGCGCTCACACCGAGGACGACCCTCGGCTTGCGGGGAACCACGGAGGTCGGCATCGAGGTGGGTCAGCCCTCGATCGGCTCGGAGGTGAGCAGGCCCTCGCTGACCTCGCGCAGCGCGATGGAGAGCGGCTTCTCCTGCGCGTGGGTCTCGACGAGCGGGCCGACGTACTCGAGCAGGCCCTCGCCGAGCTGGGAGTAGTAGGCGTTGATCTGACGCGCCCGCTTGGAGCCGAAGATCACGAGACTGTACTTGCTGTCGACGATGTCGAGCAGGGCGTCGATCGACGGGTTGGTGATGCCTTCGGAGTAGGCGGCGCTGGTTGCCACGTGTGATTTCCCCTAGCTAGGTGAACGTCCGAGGCGTGAACCCTCGGGAGCATCAGCCAACAAGGCTATCAGCCGATGACATACATCCTGGACTGACGTGTTGACGAGCGTCAGGTCGAACTCCCGCTCGGCCGCCATCTCGATCCGGCCGGCCGCCAGGCGGCGGGCGATGACGTCCTCGGGCTCGGTGCCCCGGCCGCGCAGGCGCTTCTCCAGCTCCTCCCAGGTCGGGGGGGCCAGGAAGACCAGCAGGGCCTCGGGCATGGTCGCCCGGACCTGTCTGGCGCCCTGGAGGTCGATCTCCAGCAGCGTGGGCACCCCGGCGGCGAGTTTCTCGAGCACCGGGCCACGCGGCGTTCCGTACCGGTTCCCGGCGAACTCGGCCCACTCGAGCAGCTCGCCGGAGGCGGCGAGGCGGTCGAACTCCTCGTCGTCGGCGAAGAAGTACTCGACCCCGTGGGTCTCCCCGGGACGGGGTTTCCTGGTGGTCACCGAGACCGACAGCCACACCTCCGGGTGTGCCCGCCGAAGCTCGGCGACGACCGTGGACTTGCCGACGCCGGACGGCCCGGACAGGACCGTCAGACGCCTACCGGCCGGGAGTCCGGCGAGGGCTCGCGCCCCCTTCGGACCTCCGGCCGAGGATGTGGAGCGACCGGCTCCGCCCTCGGCGGTTGCCTCCGGAGCCCGGCTCTTGCCGGACCGCGACGTTCCGGTCACTCCAAACCCCCCGTGATGCTGTCCCCATATGGGGTGAACGTGGTCGTTTGAACCGAGATTAGCTCTCGGCCCCGCCGAACTCACGCTCGAGCGAAGCTCGCTGGTTCGTACCCAGGCCCCGCACGCGGCGGGACTCGGCGATGCCAAGCCGCTCCATGAGCTGCTTGGCGCGAACCTTACCCACGCCGGGGAGCGACTCAAGAAGGGCCGAAACCTTCATCTTGCCGATGACGTCGTCGGCCTGCCCGTCTTTGAGCACCTCAGCCAGAGAGACCGCACCGTGCTTCAGGCGGTTCTTCACCTCGGCACGCTCTCGGCGGGCCTTGGCAGCCTTCTCTAGGGCTGCGGCGCGCTGCTCAGGGGTTAGGGGAGGAAGAGCCACGCCGGGTCACCTCGAATTTCCTGTCGATGTACTCGGACGGGAAGGGAAACTAGCTGGTCATGGCGCTTCAAGCAACGTCAAGACCACTTTATCCCCCTAGAAAATCTACTTCGTGACTTTCCGTGCTCATGACATCGCCCTGTGTGGATAAAACTACGCTCAACGCCGAGTTTTCCGGGGTTGTGTCATGCGCCGTGTCCGGCGGCCGCGGAGGTGCGCCGGAGGGCCGCGGCGATGCCCGCGGCCGTCGCGCCGGGGTCGGCGGAGCCGGTGATCGGTCGGCCGATCACGAGAAGGTCCGCCCCGTCGGCGAAAGCCTGCTCGGGGGTCGCTACTCTTGCCTGATCCTGACTCTCGGCGCCGGCGGGGCGGACGCCGGGGGTGATGAGCGTGATGTCGGGCCCGACCTCGGCACGCACCGCGGCCACCTCGCGCGGCGAGCAGACGAGGGCCTGGGCGCCCGCGGCGACGGCCATGGCCGACAGGCGGCGCACGGCGTCCTCGGACGGGCCCCTGACGCCCATCTGCTCCAGATCGGCCTCCGAGAGCGACGTGAGCAACGTCACCGCCGCGATCTGGGTGTTGGGCATGGCCTCCACCGCCGCCCGGATCATCGCCGGGCCGCCGGTGGCATGGACCGTCAGGATGGCGGGCTTGAGCCTGGCCACGGCCCTGGCCGCGCCCGCGACGGTGTTGGGGATGTCGTGGAGTTTAAGGTCGAGAAAGACCCGCACCCCGCTCGCCCCCCGGACCGAGGCGATCACGTCGGGGCCGTAGCGGAGGTAGAGTTCCAGCCCGACCTTGACCGTGGTGACGTGTGGAGTGACCAGGCTGGCCCAGTGAGCCGCGGTCTCGAGGTCTGGCGCGTCCAGGGCGACGGCGATGGGTGCGGGCGTCACAGGGAACTCTCCTCAAGGTCTATCCGGTGCCGGGTGGACGCCCCCGGCGGGCGGTGTGCCAGCCCGACCGCGTCGGCCAGCCGGTGGAACCCCCGGGCCGCCAGGATCTCCTCAAGCTCGCGGAGGATGCGCAGGCAGGCGTAGGGGTCGTGGAACAGTGCGGTCCCCACGGCGACGACGCAGGCTCCGGCGAGGATGAACTCGAAGGCGTCCCTGCCGGTCAGCACGCCGCCCATGCCGATGATGGGCACGCTGGGCAGGGCCGCGTGGACCTGCCATACGCAGCGTACGGCCAGTGGCCTGACCGCGGGGCCCGACAGGCCGCCGGTGACCGCCGCGAGCACGGGCCGCATGGCCTCGGTGTCGATGCTCATGCCGAGCGGATTGTTGATCATCGACAGGGCGTCGGCGCCGCCGTCCACGCACGCGCGGGCCACGCTCACGATGTCCATGACGTCCGGGGAGAGCTTGGCCACCACCGGCACGTCGTAGCGCATCACCGAGCGCACCGAGGCGATCACCTCGGCGGAGGCCGCGCCGTCGCGGGCGAAGACCCTGCCCCGATCCTCGATGTTGGGGCACGACAGGTTGACCTCCACGGCGGTGACGCCGGGCGCGTCGGTGAGCCTGCGGGCCAGCGCGGTGTACTCGGCCACGGTGCCGCCGCCGATGGACACCACGGTCCGCACGCCTCGCTGGGCCAGCCAGGGCAGCTCACGCTCCAGGAAGGCGTCCACACCCGGCCCCTGGAGCCCGACGGCGTTGAGCATGCCCGAGGGCGTCTCGGCCATCCTGGGGGTCGGACGGCCCGCCCTGGGGGCCATCGTGATCGACCGGGTGGTCAGCGCGCCGATCCGGGCGAGGTCGAAGAACTGGGCGAGTTCGGAGCCGGACGCCGCGCACCCGGCGGCCGTGGTGACGGGGTTGACCAGTTCCACGTGCCCCAGGTACGTCCGCATGTCAACCGGCATTCCGTATTCCTCCACCGGGCGCTCCCAGCGCGTCGAACGGGATCGTCCCGACGTCGTCGAAGCGGACGCGCTCACCCCTGAAGACCGGTCCCTCGACGCACGAGCGCACCATCCGGGTCACCCCGTCGTCCCCGATGACCGGCAGCACGCACGTCATGCACACGCCGATCCCGCACGCCATCCGCTCCTCGACCGCCACCTGGACGGGGATGTCGAACTCGACGGCCACCGTGGTGACGCCGTGCAGCATCGGCATCGGACCGCAGGCGTAGACCGCGTCGGCCCGTACATCGGCGATCACGCCGGGCAGCACGTCGGTCACCCGGCCGCGCATGCCCAGGGAGCCGTCCTCGGTGGTCAGCGTGGTCGTCTCCCCCATCCTCCTGGCCCGCAGGGCGCCGAACACCCGGTCGGCCGAGGCCGCGCCGAGCACGAAGTCGACGCGGCAACCACGCCGCTGGAGGGCGTCGGCCACGGTGAACAGCGTCGCCGAGCCGTGCTCGGCGCCGACCAGGACGCAGGTCACCGGGTCTCTGGGCAGCGGGAACGGGCGGCCGAGCGGGCCCACCAGGTCGAGGGTGTCGCGGGCGCGCCGGTCGGCCAGCCAGGCCGTGCCCGGCCCGCTCACCGAGAAGACGAACTCGACGGTACCGCCGTAGTCGGGCTTGACGTCGTGGACGAAGAAGGCACGGCGCGTCAGCATCGACGTCTGCGCCCCGCCCACGGCCACCCCGACGAAGTGGCCGGGCCGGAAGCGCTCGGCGATGCCGGGCGCCACCACGGTGAGCGCATGGTAGGCGTCGACGCGGCGCGTCGTCAGCACCGTGCCTGTCACCTGCACCGGAGTAACAGGCGTCTTCCTCACCTCCGCTGGGGCGCCGGCCTCACTCCTCAACCGCTCCGCAACCGCTTCGCGTGCTCCTGAAGGGACCGTACGCCGATGTCACCGCGGACGATCGCCTGGATGCCCTGCACCGCCGCGGCCAGGCCCTGAACCGTGGTGATGCAGGGGATGGCGCGCAGCACGGCGGCGGTGCGGATCTCGTAGCCGTCCAGGCGGGGTCCCGACTGGCCGGGGCTGCCGAAGGGGGTGTTGACGATGAGATCCACCTCCCCGTCCAGGATGCGCCGGACGATGGTCTGCTCACCCGCGGGACCGGCTCCCTCGCTGTGCTTGCGCACGATCTTGGCACGGACACCGTTGCGGCGCAGGACTTCGGCGGTGCCCTCGGTGGCGAGGATCTCGAAGCCGAGGTCGGCGAGGGCCTTGACCGGGAAGATCATGGCGCGTTTGTCACGGTTGGCGACCGAGACGAACGCCCGCCCCTTGGTGGGCAGCGAGCCGTACGCGGCGGCCTGCGACTTGGCGTAGGCGGTGCCGAAGAACTCGTCGATGCCCATGACCTCGCCGGTGGAGCGCATCTCGGGGCTGAGCACGATGTCCACGCCGCGGAACCGGTTGAAGGGCAGCACGGCCTCCTTGACCGCGATGGGCGCGTCCAGCGGCATGGTGCCGCCGTCACCGCTCTCCGGCAGCAGGCCCTCGGCGCGCAGTTCGGCCACCGTGGCGCCCATCATCACCCGGGCCGCCGCCTTGGCCAGCGGCACCGCCGTGGCCTTGGAGACGAACGGGATGGTACGGCTGGCGCGGGGGTTGGCCTCCAGCACGTACAGGATGTTGGCCGACATGGCGTACTGCACGTTGAGCAGGCCGCGCACGCCCACACCTCTGGCGATGGCCTCGGTGGCGGCGCGGATGCGCTTGATGTCGTAGCTTCCCAGCGTCATCGGCGGCAGCGAGCACGCCGAGTCGCCGGAGTGGATGCCGGCCTCCTCGATGTGCTCCATCACGCCGCCGAGGTAGAGCTCCTCGCCGTCGAAGAGCGCGTCGACGTCGATCTCCACGGCCTCGTCGAGGAACTTGTCCACCAGCACCGGGTGGTCGCTGGCCGCGCCCGCCTTGGCCATGTAGGCGATCAGGGTCTCGTCGTCGTAGACGATGGCCATGCCCGCGCCGCCCAGCACGTAGGAGGGGCGCACCAGCACCGGGTAGCCGATCTCCGCGGCGATGGCCAGCGCCTCGTCGGAGGTCACCGCCACGCCGTGCTTGGGAGCGGGCAGGCCCGCCTCGGCGAGGACCCGGCCGAACGCGCCGCGCTCCTCGGCGAGGTGGATCGACTCGGGCGAGGTGCCGACGATCGGGACACCGGCGTCCTTGAGCGCCTGGGCCAGGCCTAGCGGGGTCTGGCCGCCGAGCTGGACGATGACGCCCGCGACGGGGCCGGTCTGCTGCTCGGCGTGGACGACCTCCAGGACGTCCTCCAGGGTGAGCGGCTCGAAGTAGAGGCGGTCGGAGGTGTCGTAGTCGGTGGAGACCGTCTCGGGGTTGCAGTTGACCATGACGGTCTCGTAGCCGGCCGCCGACAGCTCGAAGGAGGCGTGCACACACGCGTAGTCGAACTCGATGCCCTGGCCGATCCTGTTGGGCCCCGAACCCAGGATGAGGACCTTGGGGCGCTCCCCGTAGGGGACCTCGCTCTCCTCGTCGTAGGTGGAGTACAGGTAGGGGGTCTGGGCGGCGAACTCGGCGGCGCAGGTGTCGACGGTGTTGTAGACCGGGCGGACGCCGAGCGCGTGGCGCAGGTCGCGCACCCGCGACTCGGTCATGCCGCGCAGCTCGGCGATCTGCGCGTCGCTGAAGCCGTACCGCTTGACCCTGGTCAGCACCTCGGCGGTCAGCTGCGGCACCTCGCGCAGCTCGGCGGCCATCTCGTCGATCGCGATCAGCTGGTCGACGAACCACGGATCGACACGGGTGGCCTCGAACAGCTCCTCGGCGCCTGCCCCGGCGCGGATGGCCTGCTGCATGGTGAACAGGCGCCCGTCGTGCGGGATACGGCAGGCGGCCAGGAGCTCGTCCCTGTCGCCCGGATCGCCCGCCCAGGTGAAGGAGGCGCCCTTCTTCTCCAGCGAGCGCAGTGCCTTCTGCAGGGCCTCGGGGAAGGACCGGCCGATCGCCATGGCCTCGCCGACCGACTTCATGTGAGTGGTCAGGGTCGCGTCGGCCCCGGAGAACTTCTCGAACGCGAACCGGGGCACCTTGACCACGATGTAGTCCAGCGAGGGCTCGAACGACGCCGGGGTCTCCCTCGTGATGTCGTTGGGGATCTCGTCCAGCGTGTAGCCGATGGCGAGCTTCGCGGCGATCTTCGCGATCGGGAAGCCGGTGGCCTTGGAGGCGAGCGCCGAGGAGCGCGAGACGCGCGGGTTCATCTCGATGACGACCATACGGCCGGTGCGCGGCTCGACGGCGAACTGGATGTTGCAGCCGCCGGTGTCGACGCCGACCTCGCGGATGACCGCGATGGCCACGTCGCGCATGTTCTGGTACTCGCGGTCGGTCAGGGTCAGCGCGGGGGCCACGGTGACGCTGTCACCGGTGTGCACGCCCATCGGATCGATGTTCTCGATCGAGCAGACGATCACCACGTTGTCCGCCCGGTCGCGCATGACCTCCAGCTCGTACTCCTTCCAGCCGAGGATGGACTCCTCAAGGAGCACCTCGGTGGTCGGCGAGGCGTCGAGGCCCGCCCCGGCGATGCGGCGCAGCCCCTCCTCGTCGTGCGCGAAACCGGAGCCGACCCCGCCCATGGTGAAGGAGGGCCGCACCACCAGCGGGTAGCCCAGTTCCCTGGCGGCGGCCAGGCACTCGTCCATGGTGTGGCAGACGGACGAGCGGGCCGACTCGGCGTTGAGGCCGTACTCCTCGGCGACCTTGGCCACGATGCCCTTGAACAGCTCGCGGTTCTCGCCCGCCTGGATGGCGTCGACGTCGGCGCCGATCAGCTCGACCTCGTAGCGCTCCAGGACGCCGGCCTCGTACAGGGAGATCGCGGTGTTCAGCGCGGTCTGCCCGCCCAGGGTGGGCAGCAGCGCGTCGGGCCGCTCCTTGGCGATGATCTTCTCGACGATCTCGGGGGTGATGGGCTCGACGTAGGTGGCGTCGGCGAACTCGGGGTCGGTCATGATGGTCGCCGGGTTGCTGTTGACGAGGATCACGCGGAAGCCCTCGGCGCGCAGCACGCGGCAGGCCTGGGTACCCGAGTAGTCGAACTCGCATGCCTGGCCGATCACGATCGGTCCTGAGCCGATCACCATGATCGACTGGATGTCCGTGCGCTTAGGCACCCTTGCTTCCCTCCGTACCCATGGTCGCGTCCGGCTCCTCGCCGGCTCCGCGGAGGACTCGTCCCTCGTCCGCCACTCCGCCCGCTCGTTCCCCGGACCGCTCCGTGCTCTTGGTCGCGTCCGGCTCCTCGCCGGCTCCGCGGAGGACTCGTCCCTCGTCCGCCACTCCGCCCGCTCGTTCCCCGGACCGCTCCGTACTTGTGATCGCCCCGTTGACCGTTCCCCGCTCTCCCGCCATCAACGCGCAGAAGTCGTCGAACAGGCTTGCGGAGTCGTGCGGGCCGGCCGCGGCCTCCGGGTGGTACTGGACGCTGAAGGCCGGGCGGTCCAGCAGCCGCAGCCCCTCGACGCAGTCGTCGTTGAGGTTGACGTGGCTGACCTCCGCCGGGCCGTACGGCGTGTCGAACACGCCCTCCAGCGGTGCCCGCACCGCGAAACCGTGGTTGTGCGCGGAGATCTCCACCTTGCCGGTTCCCCGGTGCTGTACCGGCTGGTTGACACCTCGGTGGCCGTAACGCAGCTTGTAGGTGCCCAGCCCCAGGGCACGCCCGAAGAGCTGGTTTCCGAAGCAGATGCCGAAGAACGGGACACCCGCGTCGAGGACCCCGCGAAGCGCCTTGACCGGTCCGTCGGCGGTGGCGGGGTCGCCGGGGCCGTTGGAGAAGAACACCCCGTCCGGGCCGAGCGCGAGGATCTCCTCCGCGGTGGCCGAGGCCGGCAGCACGTGCACCTCGCAGCCGCGCTCGGCCATCCGGTGCGGCGTCATCGCCTTGATCCCGAGGTCGACCGCGGCCACGGTGAACCGCCGCGCGCCGATCGCGGGCACCACGTACGGCTTGGCGGTGGAGACCTCCCCCGCCAGGTCGGCGCCCTCCATCAGGGGGCTGCCCAGCACCCGCTCCAGCAGCTCCTCGACCGGCGCCAGAGCCTTGCCGGAGAAGACCCCGGCCCGCATCGCTCCCCGCTCCCGCAGGTGACGGGTCAGGGCGCGGGTGCCGGGAATGGCGATGCCGACGACGCCCTGCTCCCTGAGGTAGTCGTCCAGGGAACGGTTGGAGCGCCAGTTGGAGGCCACCCGGGCCGGCTCGCGGACCACGTAACCGGCCACCCACACCCGCGAGGACTCCGGATCCTCGTCGTTGACCCCGGTGTTCCCGATGTGCGGCGCGGTCATCGCGACGATCTGGCGGTGGTACGACGGATCGGTCAGCGTCTCCTGGTAACCGGTCATCCCCGTGTTGAAGACCATCTCGCCGAAGGTCTCACCCTCGGCGCCGTAGGGGGTCCCGTGGAAGACACGTCCATCTTCCAGCACTAGCACTGCGGTCACTCACACACCCCGATCATCTCGGCTCCAGCTCCGCAAAGTATGAAATATCTGGCACATCGATTCGCCGTCGCCGCACCGAGCGGGACGCCCCCAC
>NZ_JBEXUE010000399.1:0-9387 GCF_040614275.1 Streptosporangium sp. NPDC006013 | reverse complement strand
CAGCGTGGCCGCCTGGCGGCTGGCGCCGGTGCCCGAGGCCAGGGCGAGCCTGACCGGTTCACTGACCCAGCGCGAGACGGCGACCTTCCACGATCCGGCCGCGGGAATACACACCCTCAGGGCGCTGAGCGCCGACGGGCGCACGCTCGTCAGCGCGAGCGACGGCGAGGCACGACTCTGGGACGTGCGGACCGGCCGGCGCGTCGGCGCTTTCACCGGGATCGGCGACGACCTGCGGGGGATCGCGGTGAGCCCGAGCGGCGGGCTGCTCGCCGTGATCAGCGGTGTGAAGCTGAGGGTCTGGAATGTGGCGACCGGCAAGCCGACCGGCGCGGTCCTCACCGTCCAGGGGCGCAACGCGGGTGGCGACACCGGGGCGTTCTTCGGCCGGTCCGATGACTGGCTCATGGTGACCCAGGGGGAGGGGCTCACGGTCTGGAACCATCTGGACGGCAGGAAGCTGTATCCGCCCGCCGCAGGTGTCGACTTCGACATCACCGCGGACGGGCGCGGGATCGCCGTCGGAGGGCTGGACGGGGAGCCGGCGGCCTTCACTCTGGACGACCTGCGCAAGATCCCGCTGGGCACCCGCTGCAACGGGTGCGGACTGCGGGTGGCCTACAGCCCGGACGGCAGGACCGTCGCGGTCTCCCGGGGCAGGAAGCTCGAACTGCGCGACGCGTCCACCGGGGCCGATCTCGACCGTTCCTTCGAGGGGAGCGTCAGCGGAGATCTGGTCTTCAGCCCCGACGGGCGCTTCCTGGCCGTGGTGACCGACACGGCCCTGCGGGTCTGGCGGGTGGGGGACGGCAGGCTCCTGCTCACCCAGAGGATCGACGGGTTCATGCCCGCCGTGGCCTTCGATCCGGACGGGCGGACGCTGCGCTACCTCACCGAGGACTCGGTGACGACCCTCGACGTCGGCACGCTGACCAGGCCCACCCCGCTGAAGGGCCCCGGGACCAACTGGGCCGCGCTCAGCCCCGACGGCCGGCTGCTCGCGTCCAGGGGCGAGGGAGCGAGTGAGATCGTCATCCGCGACGTGCGCCGGCGCACCCGGACCGGCACGCTGAACGTCGGGCCCGACGGCGCCGACGGCGCCTTCGCGATGGCCTTCAGCGCGGACGGCGGACGACTGGTGGCCAACACCGGTGGTGACAGCTCCCGGCTGACCGTATGGGACGTCGCCGCCGCCAAGCGGATCGCCGCCGTCGAGACGGTCCGCGAGGGGCAGGTGTTCGCCCTGGCGATCAGCGCGGACGGCACCGCGGTGGCCTCCTACACCCTCTACTTCGAATCGGTGGGCGCCTCGGACGGGGAGATCGCCGTGTGGGACGTGCCCAGCGGCAAACTCCGCTGGTCAAGGCCCCAGCAGTCGGTCGAGGGGCTGGTCTTCACCCCCGATGGCAGGATGCTGGCGGTCGCGGGGGGAGAGCACCGGCTGCTGGACGCCTTGACGGGCGAGCCGTTCGGTGAGACGTACGGCGCGCCCACCGTCACCATCCCGACCACCGCGCTGGCCTTCGACAAGGAGGGCACCCGCTTCGCCACCGCCGACCGGGTCGGGCGGGTCTCGGTGTTCGAGACCAGGAGCAGGGACCGGGTGGGAAACCTGATCAGGGCCGAGCCGGCCACGAAGGCGGTCCTGGCGTTCTCACCTCGCGGAGACGTCGTCGCCGGGGCGGTGAACGACCGGTCGGTGGGGCTGTGGGACGTCGAGACCGGACGCCGCCTCGGCCCGCCGATCGCCTCGCAGAGCGGTGAGTTCCGGTCCCTGGCGTTCAGTCCCGACGGGGCCCGGCTGGTCGTCGTCGACTCGGCCGGCACCCTGGACGAGTATCCGGTCGAGCCGGCGGCGGTGGCGCGGGCGGTCTGTGAGCGCGCGGGCCGCACCCTCTCGCGCGAGGAGTGGCGCACCTACCTCGGTGACCTGCCCTATCGCAAGGTCTGCCCCGGTTAGGAGAAACTTTTTCTCCGGAGATCGTATCAAACACCCCATGAGAGTGGCGCGGGAACTGATCGTGGGTGATCCGCAGCGGTTGGGCGGTTACCGGCTGGCCGGGCGGTTGGGTGCGGGTGGTCAGGGTGTGGTCTACGAGGCGTACGATGCCGCGGGTAGGCGTGTGGCGGTGAAGGTGTTGCACGGTGACGCCGGGAGTGATCCGGAGTTGCGTGAGCGGTTCGGTCGTGAGGCCGCCGCGGCCCGCCGGGTGGCCTCGTTCTGCACGGCGGGGGTGCTGGACGCCGATCTGGACGGGCCCAGGCCGTACATCGTCAGCGAGTACGTCGAGGGCCCCAGCCTGCGCGGGGCCGGCCGGATCTTCGGCGGTGACGACCTGCACGCTCTCGCGACGGCGATCGCCGTCGCGCTGACCGCCCTCCACGACGTCGGGGTCGTCCACCGCGACCTCGCACCCGACAAGGTGTTCCTCGGCCGGAGCGGACCCAGGATCGTCGGATTCGGGGTGAGTCCCGGCCTGAGAACCGCGCTGACCGCCACCGGGCTCAGGCCACGCGCGCCGTCGTACACGGCGCCCGAGGTGTTCACCGGCGGCGAGGCGGGTCCCGCCGCCGACGTGTTCGCCTGGGGCGGGATCGTGCTGTACGCCGCGAGCGGCGAGGATCCGTTCGCGGCGGGCAGCCTGGGCGCGGTGATGCACCGGATCCTCTCGCTCGACCCCGACCTGAGCCCGCTGCCCCGCTCGCTGCGGCCTCTGGCCGCTGCCGCGCTCGCCAAGGATCCCCGGGCCAGACCCGCCGCCCGCGATCTGCTGATCGCCCTGATCGCCGCCGACCCGGCCGTTCCCCGGCCGGATGCGCCGGAGCCCGAGACGGCCCCGCTGCTGCGGGCGGGTGCCGAGGTCGCGGCCAGGGTCCGCACGGCCTGCGACGATCCGGGGCTGGGCGCGCTGGCCGAGTCGGCGTTCGCCGCGCTGGACCCGGCGGACCGGGAGCGCGTGCCGGAGGTGTTCCTGAGGCTCGTCGTCATCGACGCCGACGGGCAGGCGGTCGCCCGAGAGGCCAGGGCCCCCGCCGGGTCCGAGGGCGTCCTGCACGGCTTCGCGGGGCTGGTCGGGCACCGGGGAGATCGGGCGTGCCTGGTCCACCAGGCGCTGCCTTACGCCTGGCCCCGCCTGGGGGAGTGGATCGACGCCAACCGCGCCCGCCTCGTGGCACGCGAGAGGTGCGCCCGGCTGCTTCCCCCGCTGCTGGCCGCCTCGGCGGTGTTCGCGCTGGTCGCGGTGGTGATCGTGGTGGGAAGGATTGTCTGACTGGCGGCTACCTGGGTAGGACTTAACCGGAAATGCCGAGTTTTCGGGGGGAAACATGGCGACTTGTGAAACGTGCGGTAACGACTACGACATGAGCTTCGAGGTGCACACCCAGGCTGGGGTGCACGTCTTCGACAGCTTCGAGTGCGCGATCCAGCGGCTGGCACCGATCTGCGAGCACTGCGGGGTCCGCATCGTCGGGCACGGCGTCGAGGCCGGTCGGCACTGGTTCTGTTGCGCCAACTGCGCACGCCAGGAGGGGGCGACCGCGATCGTGGACCATGTGGGGGCGATGGCGTAAGGCGATAGCGACACGGCGTGGCGGCATGAGGCCGCCACGCGGGGAGACGTTTGGCCGAGACGCGGTCACAGGGCGAGGTGTCGGCAGGGCCACCACGGTGCGGACCGCTCATCATGTTCAGCGCCGGAGGAGGGTGAATCGCCTCCTTGCCGCGGTGCCGGTGTTCGAAACGGTCAGGGGTGCCTTTACCGGCCGAGGGAGGCGAGAAGCGGCTCCCCCCGGTGAGCGCGGGAGTCACAGGTCTGGTTGAGATCGTCCCGTGCGTTCACACTGAGCCCTATGTGGGATTTTGATGTCATCGTTCTTGGTTCCGGGCCGGGTGGGCAGAAGGCCGCGATCGCCGCCGCGAAACTCGAACGGCGCGTCGCGCTCGTCGAGCGGCGCAACATGCTCGGCGGAGTATGCATCAACACCGGCACCATCCCCTCCAAGACGCTGCGTGAGGCCGTCCTGCACCTGACCGGCCTCAACCAGCGCGGCATGTACGGCCAGAGCTACCGGGTGAAGGATGAGATCACCGCGGCCGATCTGGGCATCCGCACCCAGCACGTGATCGGCCGGGAGATCGACGTGATCCGCAGCCAGCTGTCGCGCAACCACGTGGCGATGCTCAGCGGGATGGGCCATTTCGTCGACCCGCACACGGTCGGAGTCGTCGACGAGCACGGCCACGAGACCAAGGCGACCGCTGACAAGATCATTATCGCCACGGGTACCCGGCCGGCCCGTCCCGACACCGTGGAGTTCGACGACCACGCCATCATCGACTCGGACGGCATCCTGAAGCTGCAGGACATCCCCGACTCCATGGTGGTCGTCGGGGCCGGGGTGATCGGCATCGAGTACGCCTCGATGTTCGCCGCGCTGGGCACCAAGGTGACGGTGGTGGAGCGCCGTGACCGGATGCTCGACTTCTGTGACCTGGAGATCGTCGAGGCGCTCAAGTACCACCTGCGCGACCTGGCGGTGACCTTCCGTTTCGGTGAGACCGTCGCCGCCGTGGAGCGCCGCTCCCGGGGGGCGCTGACCGTGCTGGAGAGCGGCAAGAGGATCCCCGCCGAGACGGTGATGTACTCGGCCGGCCGCCATGGCATGACCGACGAGCTCGCCCTGGAGAACGCGGAGCTGGCCGCCGACGCCCGAGGCCGCATCCAGGTCGACGAGCACTACCGCACCACCGTGCCGCACATCTACGCCGTCGGCGACGTCATCGGCTTCCCGTCCCTGGCCGCCACCTCCATGGAGCAGGGCCGCATCGCCGCCCACCACGCCTGCGGGGAGCCGCTGCGCGGTATCCACCACCTGCAGCCGATCGGCATCTACACCATCCCCGAGATCAGCTTCATCGGCCACACCGAGGACGAGCTGACCGCCTCCCACGTCCCCTTCGAGGTCGGCATCTCCCGCTACCGCGAGCTGGCCAGAGGCCAGATCATCGGTGACACCTACGGCATGCTCAAGCTCCTGGTCTCCCCGGAGACCCGCGCCCTGCTCGGCGTGCACGTCTTCGGCACCGGCGCCACCGAACTGCTCCACATCGGCCAGGCGGTCATGGGCTGCGGCGGCACCATCGACTACCTGGTCGACGCCGTCTTCAACTACCCCACCCTGGCCGAGTCCTACAAGGTCGCCGCCCTGGACGCGATGAACAAACTCCGCCGGGTGGCCCGCTTCGAGCTCTGAGTCCCCTTTCGAGGACCACCGGGCGAAAGTAGCAGCGGGTCGGGCACCCTTCGGTGCGTAACGCACCGAAGGCGGATTGCGGGGGACCTCGACCGCGTATCCGCGTCGCCGATGGGGTCCCGCGCGGGGGAGGGCCGCTGCGATCATGGCGGTATGACGCAGCAGGTTCCGGATGGTGACGAGAGGCTGAGCCGACGGGAGATCTCCGACGCTGTCGGCGATCTTGGGTGGCGCTATGTCCTGGACGTGGTGCGCACGTCGGTGGCCGTGGCATCGCCCGCGCGGGCGGTCGAGGTCGTCGCGCGCGCGGTGGCCGTGGCCGGCGCGGACGGAGAGCGAAGCCTGGAGATGGACGTCCGCCCCGGCCGGGTGGTCTTGACCCTGCGCTCACCGGTCACCGGTGCGGTGACGCCGGTCGAGGTCGAGCTCGCCGGTCGGATCTCCGCGGTCGTGAGCGAGCTCGGGCTGAGCACCGGCCCCGACGTGGGTGGCCGGGAGGTGCGGTCGGTCCAGGTCCTTGAGATCGCGATCGACGCGATCGACATCGCCGCCGTCCGCCCGTTCTGGAAGGCGGTGATGGGTTATGACGACGAGCCCGGAGCGTCCGGCGGCGAGGGCGCGCTCGTGGATCCCGTCGGGCAGGGGCCGGCGATCTGGTTCCAGCGGATGACCGCGCCCCGGGCGCAGCGCAACCGGATCCATTTAGACGTCTCGGTCCCCCACGACGAGGCGTCCCACCGGGTCGAGGCCGCCCTCGCCTCGGGCGGGGTCCTGCTGTCCGACGCCTCGGCGCCCTCCTTCTGGGTGCTGGCGGACGTGGAGGGCAACGAGGCGTGCGTGACGACCTGGCAGGGAAGGGACTGACGGCCGGCCGGTGTCAGGCCGACGGTTCCGCGGTCGCCTCCCGGCGTTGGCCGTGATGGTGCCGAGGCACCACCCGCGCGACCGCGGTGAGTCGTGCGGGGGCCGGCAGTGGCCGAGCGAGTCCGGGTGTCCGGGATCCGTCCGCTCAGGTTCCGGAAGGCTCGTCCTTCTTGCCCGCCACGAGGGTGTCACCGGCCTTGCCGGGGGTGGGCGGCGCGGGGGGTGCGGCGGGTGCGGTACCGGAGGAGGGTTTGCGGGTACGCGTGCGCGGACGGGGGGCGGCGGGGAACTCCGCGGTGTCGGTGGTGCTCTCGGCGGCGGCCGGAGCGGGCTTGTCGGTGCCGGCGGGCTTCTTCCCGGCGGCGGGCAGGGCGGGCGCCGGAGGGGTCTCCGGCTCGCGCAGCGCGGCGATGACGTCGTCGGCCTCGGTCTCGGCGGCGAAGTCCTCGGCGGCCTCGGCCTCACGGCGCTTGATCACCACCATGTGGTCGACCGACAGGCGGCCCGCGCCGCCCACCGCCAGCAGGATGGAGGCGGCCCCGAGCGCCACGATCAGCTTGGCGTCGCCCCCGGTGAGCGGCAGGCCCGTCTCGCCGCTGGCCAGTACGAACACGGCGAGGGCCTCGGCGAACAGCAGCAGCCCGCACACGGGTACGGCGAGCCCGGCCACCAGCAGCGCGCCGCCGATGAGCTCCGTCAGCATGGTGGTGGCGGCCCACACGCCTGGCGCGGGGGCACCCAGGGTGGTGAACTGCCCGGCGGTGGCGGTCAGGCCCGCTTCGAGCTTGTGCCAGCCGTTGGCGAAGAAGATCCCGCCCACCCCCAGCCTGGCGGCCAGGGAGGCAAGATCATGGAGGGTTCGTCGCACGGTTCCTCATTCTGGTTAGATTCACCGTTCCTGCCCAGGCTTGACCGATAGATGACCGAGGGAGAGCCTGCCAAACCCCTCACGAGGAGTCACTCCCCTCTCCGTCTCCCTCGGGGCGGTGGGGTACCAGGAGCATCACGGCCAGTGCGGTGCAGCCGAGCAGCAGCACGCTTACCACGATCGTCGTGTGCAGGCCCGCGACGAACGCGACGCGGGCCGCGGAGAGCAGTGCGTCTCCCACGCCGCCGCCGATCTCCTGCGCCATGTGCGCGGCGGAGGCGAGCGACTGGCGGGCCTGGTGCATCGTCTCGGGAGCGACGCCGGGGACCGGGCCCAGCGAGGGGGCGTACACGACCGTGGTGATCGTGCCGAGCACCGCGACCCCGAGACCGGCACCCAGCTCGTAGGCGGTCTCCTCGATCGCGGCGGCGCCGCCCGCGTGCGACTCGGGCGCGGCCGACATGATCGTGTCGGAGGCGGCCAGCAGGGTGACCTGGATGCCGAAGCCGATGCCGACGAAGCAGAACGTCAGGGCCACCGGATGCCCCTCGGTACCCCAGGCCAGGGTGGGGGTGAGGGACAGGGCGGTCAGCGCCAGCCCGCCGCTCATCGTGGCGCGCAGCCCGAACCAGCGAAGCAGCTGAGCCCCGGCCAGGCCGCCCGCGATCGCGGCGATCATGAGCGGGAGCATCCGTACGGCCGCCCCGAGCGGGCTGTCGCCGAGGACCAGCTGGAGGTACTGGGCGAGCATGAGCTCCAGCCCGACCAGGGCGAAGACGGTCAGCAGCACGCCGCCCACCCCGGCGCAGAACGCCCGTCGCCGGAACAGCTCCAGGTCGAGCAGTGGGAAGGCCAGTCGCCGCTGCCTGCGGACGAACCAGGTCAGCAGCCAGGCCCCGCACAGCAGGACCGCCACCCCGCCGAGATGCCCGGCGCCCGTCTCCTTCAGGCCGAAGGCCACACCGAGGATGCCCAATACCGACAGCAGCGCGCTGAGCGCGTCCCACGGCCGGTCGGAGCGCCTCGGGATCTCGGGAAGAAGCCTGACCGCGGCGGGCAGCAGGACCATCAGGATGGGGACGTTGATCAGGAAGACGGCGCCCCACCAGAACTTCTCGACGAGCAGCCCGCCGATGAGCGGGCCGACCGCGGCCCCGGCCGCCGCCACCGCGCTCCACACGCCCAGCGCGATCGCCCGCTCGTGCCGGTCGGTGAAGACCTGCCGGATGATGGAGAGGGTGGCGGGCATGATCATGGCACCGCCGACGCCGAGCAGTGCCCGCGCCGAGATCAGCGCGAGCGGGGTCGGGGCGAACGCGGCCGCCGCCGAGGCGACGCCGAAGACCACGTATCCGGCCAGCACCAGCCGTTTGCGCCCATGGCGGTCACCGAGCGTGCCAAAGGTCAGCAGCAGCGGCGCGACCACCAGCGAGTAGACGTCGATGATCCACAGCAGTTCCACGGAGGTCGGCTCCAGAGCCGCCGTCAGCGTGGGCACCGCGATGTGCAGCACCGTGGCGTCCACCGCGATCAGCAGCAGGCTGAAGCAGAGCAGGGCGAGGATCGACCACCGGCTGGCTCCGGGTGCCGGTGAGCCGCCGTCCCCACCCCTGGCTTTGGCCATGATGGTGGTCATGGGCCGCTCAGGAGTTGTCAGCCTGGACGAACATACGTCGCAGCCTAGGCGAAGTGCGGCAGTGCGCGGGGTGGCATTCAATGATGGATTTACATGGATATGTGTACCTTGTGGCTCGCGATCGATCGGCGATCCGTGTTTTCGGTGACACTGTGCGTGACCTCTCTAGAGAGATACAGGCATATACCGTTATCTAGGCAAATGGTGATCTCCCACGGACCATGGCGATCGTGGGGAGTCAGCGTGAGGCCCGTGAGCCGCCGTGGTGAGCGGGTCCGGCGGGCACGACTCGGCCCCGGTGCCGCCGCCCCGAGATCCCGACGACCCCTGGCAGTGGTGTGCTGTGGCCGCCGCATTGCTGGGCCGTGACCATCCCGAAGCCGCGCTGGAGGCCGCCCGCAGGGCGCTGGACCTCGACCCCCGATCCGAGTCGGGAGCCGACTGGGGATACCGCCTCGCCAGCCTCGCGTTCGAGCGGCTCGGCCGCGACGCGGAGGCCGTGGCCGCCGCCGAGGAGGCGGTACGCCTCGCGCCGGGCTCCTGGGCCGCGCGGATGCGCCTGGGGGCGGCACTGCGCAGGGTGCCGGGCCGCTGGCGCGAGTCGCGGGCACAGGCGGCCAGGGCCGTCCGCTACGCGCCGGAGGAGCCGGACCCGCATGTCCTCACCGGTGTCCCGAGCCGCTCGGCCAATTCCAGGCCGGGCCAGTGGCGGTGGGTCTGCAGCAGCGAGAGCAGTCTGAGGGTCCGTGAGCTGGTGTTCGCC
>NZ_JBEXUE010000398.1:0-9419 GCF_040614275.1 Streptosporangium sp. NPDC006013 | reverse complement strand
GCCGGATACCCGAAAATCCGGCTTCCCGGAGGTAGATCGGCCTGCTTCGGGCTCGGACCGGGAGCCGATCGGCCACCTCGGGCCTGGGTCAGGGGGATCGGGCCATGCCCGGGGTCCTGCGCCTTGGATCTTCCGCCTACCGCGGCCGGACGGACGACGCCTCGCCGGGTTGTCGACGGTCACCGCAGCGTGCTGCGGTGACCTCCGCCAACCTTGCGAGGCACCACCTGACCGATTCTCAGACGACGCCCGGTTCTGGGCCTAGTTCTGGATCGGCTCCGCGATGGCGGCGGCCGAGTCGGGAACCCGGTCGACCGGCGCGTCCTCACCGACGAAGGTGAACTTCGCGTTCTCGCCCTCGCCCTCGATCCCGATCTTCACGATCTGGCCGGGACGGAGCTCGCCGTACAGGATCTTCTCCGACAGGCTGTCCTCCAGCTCGCGCTGGATCGTACGACGGAGCGGGCGGGCGCCCATCACCGGGTCGTAGCCACGGTCGGCCAGCAGCTGCTTGGCCTCCTGCGTGAGCTCCATCCCCATGTCGCGGTCCTTCAGACGCAGACCCACCTGGGCCAGCATCAGGTCGACGATGCGGATGATCTCCTTCGGCGTGAGCTGGTGGAAGACCACGATGTCATCGACACGGTTGAGGAACTCCGGCCGGAAGTGCTGCTTGAGCTCCTCCTGCACCTTGGACTTCATCCGGTCGTAGTTGGACTCGGCGTCGTTGCTCTTCGCGAAGCCGACCCCCTGACCCTTGGAGATGTCCCGGGTGCCCAGGTTCGTCGTCATGATGATGACGGTGTTCTTGAAGTCCACCACCCGGCCCTGGGCGTCGGTCAGACGACCGTCCTCCAGGATCTGCAGCAGCGAGTTGAAGATGTCGGGGTGGGCCTTCTCGATCTCGTCGAACAGGACGACCGAGAACGGCTTGCGCCGCACCTTCTCGGTGAGCTGGCCGCCCTCCTCGTATCCGACGTAGCCGGGAGGCGAGCCGAACAGCCTGGAGACGGTGTGCTTCTCCATGAACTCCGACATGTCCAGCATGATCAGCGCGTCCTCGTCCCCGAACAGGAACTCGGCCAGCGCCTTGGACAGCTCGGTCTTACCGACACCGGAAGGACCGGCGAAGATGAACGAGCCACCGGGGCGGCGCGGGTCCTTCAGACCGGCGCGCGTGCGGCGGATCGAGCGGGACAGACCCTTGATGGCGTCGTCCTGGCCGATGATCCGCTTGTGCAGCTCGTCCTCCATGCGGAGCAGTCGCTGGGACTCCTCCTCGGTGAGCTTGAAGACCGGGATGCCGGTGGCGGTCGCCAGGACCTCGGCGATGAGCTCCTCGGTGACCTCGGCGACGACGTCCATGTCGCCGGCCTTCCACTCCTTCTCGCGGCGCTCGCGCTTGAGCTGGAGCTGCTTCTCCTGGTCCCGGAGGGCGGCGGCCTTCTCGAAGTCCTGCGCGTCGATCGCGGACTCCTTGTCGCGCCGCACGTTGGCGATCTTCTCGTCGTACTCGCGGAGGTCCGGCGGCGCGGTCATGCGGCGGATGCGCATGCGCGAGCCGGCCTCGTCGATGAGGTCGATCGCCTTGTCCGGCAGGAACCGGTCGCTGATGTAGCGGTCGGCCAGCTGCGCGGCGGCCACCAGGGCACCGTCGGTGATGGAGACACGGTGGTGGGCCTCGTAGCGGTCCCGCAGACCCTTGAGGATCTCGATCGTGTGGCTGAGGCTGGGCTCGGCCACCTGGATCGGCTGGAAACGCCGCTCAAGCGCCGCGTCCTTCTCCAGGTGCTTGCGGTACTCGTCCAGGGTGGTGGCACCGATGGTCTGCAGCTCGCCTCGGGCCAGCATCGGCTTCAGGATGCTGGCGGCGTCGATCGCTCCCTCGGCGGCGCCCGCACCGACGAGCGTGTGCAGCTCGTCGATGAACAGGATGATGTCGCCGCGGGTGCGGATCTCCTTGAGGACCTTCTTCAGGCGCTCCTCGAAGTCACCGCGGTAGCGCGAACCCGCCACCAGGGCGCCCAGGTCCAGGGTGTAGAGCTGCTTGTCCTTGAGCGTCTCGGGCACCTCGCCCTTGACGATCTTCTGGGACAGGCCCTCCACAACGGCGGTCTTGCCGACGCCGGGCTCACCCACCAGGACCGGGTTGTTCTTGGTCCTGCGGGACAGGACCTGCATGACCCGCTCGATCTCCTTCTCCCGGCCGATGACCGGATCGAGCTTGCCCTCGCGAGCGGCCTGGGTCAGGTTGCGGCCGAACTGGTCAAGCACCAGAGAGGTCGAAGGAGCGGCCTCGGCCGGACCGCCGGCGGCGGTCGGTTCCTTGCCCTGGTAGCCGTGGAGCAACTGGATGACCTGCTGGCGGACCCGATTGAGATCGGCGCCCAGCTTCACCAGCACCTGGGCGGCCACGCCCTCGCCCTCACGGATGAGGCCGAGCAGGATGTGCTCGGTGCCGATGTAGTTGTGACCCAGTTGCAGCGCCTCGCGCAGGGACAGCTCAAGGACCTTCTTGGCACGCGGGGTGAACGGAATGTGCCCCGACGGCGCGGACTGGCCCTGGCCGATGATCTCCTCGACCTGCTGACGCACACCTTCAAGACTGATGCCGAGGCTCTCCAGAGCCTTGGCGGCAACGCCTTCACCTTCATGGATCAAGCCAAGAAGAATGTGCTCCGTACCGATGTAGTTGTGGTTGAGCATCCGGGCCTCTTCTTGGGCCAGGACGACAACCCGCCGTGCGCGGTCGGTGAACCTCTCGAACATCTCGTCGCTCCTCACAGAGCGGTCAGGCAGGTCCGGGATATCCGGGCCCTGTCATCCCGCATGGTAGCCCCGACCCGGCGACCGCTCTATGCAGAAGACGTTCCCCGAGAGCAGGGCGTTCACCCTCCATCCAACTACTTACGGGGGGTGGGATGTTCCCGCTACGCCGCAAGCGAACGACGTTTGTCCACCAGACAAACACATCATGCGGTCATGGCCGCCACCGGACCCCACCGTGACCGCCATAACCGCATGATTCACTCGATCCACTGAGCCGATCTAGTGAGCCGCTTCGTACTGCTCGACGATCTTGGAGGCGATTCGACCGCGCTCGCTGACATTAAGGCCGTGGGACTTCGCCCATGCCCGGATGTCGGCGCTCTTCTCTCGCGTGAGTGCCCGCGCGCCACCCGCGCGGCGGCGGCGGGGTGCCAGCGCGCCGGAACGACGGGCGCTCTGCACGAAAGGCGACAGGGAGTCGCGGAGCTTCTTCGCGTTAACGTCACTCAGGTCAATCTCATAGCTGGTGCCGTCAATCGCGAAGGCGACAGTCTCATTGGCCTCGCCCCCATCGAGGTCGTCGATGAGAATCTCCTGGATCTGCTTGGCCATCTACACAATCCTTTCGCGGAGTATTGTTTCATTCGCAAGCTAAACATATACCCGCGATCGAAGAGCGGCAATTCCAGGAGCCCGGCGATTCTCACAGCCGGCCGAGACACTCTCAGTCGGCGCTCCGGTGGATCAGCTGTTCTGCGACTCGGCCGGGTCGGACTGTTTTGGCCGGCGACCGGCGGCTTCACTCCGAAGTAGCTTGACGACTCCGAAGATGAAGGCTCCGCCGACGACCGCCGGAGGTATCAACGCGGACAATACGTCGTACATTCGTCCTCGCTCCGTACCGCTAGGTGGCTTTCTGGAGACCATGAAAATTTGGCGACGACTCCCGAGCCACGCGGGTGTCCGCCCGATCAGTCTGGAACCGCCCACAGATGACCATAGCGCCACCGGACGGCGACGTGCGTCAGCAGGGGCGACCATGCCCGTCACTCTCCAGCCTAATGCTTCTCTCCAGCCGCCTTACCGGTTGCAGTCGTAAAGCCGCAGGGAAAAACCGACAGGACGATCAGGTGATCATCGTCGCCTTCGGAAATACCAATGCCCGCCCGCTCTCCGGCCGCTGCGCCACCGGCCTCGGAGGGGCGAAGCTCCTGGTGGGAGAGCCTTCCCACCGGGATGAACAACGCCTTGTCACGGAACCGGAGATCACCGCGGGCGGGTTCATCGCGAGAATGTCCGCCGCCGGCAGAACACCCGGATGGAGAGCGGCTCGCTTCATCACCCGGGCGGCAGCCGATGCGACGCAAGCCTGCGGAACAAGACGGATCTTCAACGCTTTCTTGCCAAGAGTACGACCCACTCTGGCGTGGAGTACATAGTCGTAGACCGTATAACCACCAAAGACGATGGGCTCACGGGACAACCCGGGCAACACCACACACCCATGATCCAGCTCCGTGAGAAGACCCCTGAACGCGCGACGGAAGGGGAAGGAGAGAAACCCGCGGGCCGTCACCGGGGATGCGGGAGGCGGGCCGGTCCCACCATTCGATGACTGGTGTGCGAACCCTCGACGGGGGCAGATCCGGCATTGGCGTCTCATAGCGGCTTGCGGGCTCTCCTGAGCCCCTTGTCCGGCCTCAAACACGAATATTCCGCCGAGCCCGCCGGGGCTCGATCATAAGTCCCCCCGCGTCGCCCATGGCACGGCAAATGATTTTTACGCTTCCGTGGCTTCCGCGGCCGAGACGGTTACCCACCCCTAACGGTCTCCGTTTTTCTGGTCCGGGCGCGAAATCGGGGCCGGCGGTTGAACCGCCGGCCCCGATTTACCCGGAACTACTTGATCTTGACGACGACCGTCCCGGCCACCTTGTCGTGCAGCGCCTGCTGCAGGGGCTTGTCCCACAGCAGCCACAGCACGTTCACGAGGCTGAAGATGTTGACGATCCAGCCGAGGAGGGGGATCCAGCTCAGGAACTGCGGGCCGAAGAACACACCGCCGCGCTTGAGCGCGACGTCGGAGCTGAGCCCGCCCGGCGGCAGGGTGCTGCCGACGGGCACGATCTTGATGCCCATGACCATCTTGCCGACGGTCTGCCCACCCCTACTGATCATGAAGAACTCGTAGGCGAAGTAGATCGCCGCGCTGACCAGGGAGATGAGAAGGCTCGCGAGGAAGATGCCGCTCCCGTCGGTGCTGGCGCCCGTCGCGAGGTTGAAACTGGGAGCCGTCACCAGGAGGCCGGTCAGCACCGCACTGATGATCACCCCCGGGATCGCCAGAATGATCGCGTCGATGATCCGCGCCACCAGGCGCTGCCACCACTCGGCGAGCGGGCCGGGAGCGCCGGGGGGACCGCCGTAAGGCTGGCCGTACCCCTGCTGCCCGTACTGCTGCTGCCCATAGCCGGGCTGCTGGCCGTAGCCCGGCTGCTGGCCGTAGTCGGGCTGCTGCCCGTAACCGGGCTGCTGGCCATAGTCGGGCTGCTGCTGACCGTACTGCTGCTGCCCGTAACCCGGCTGGGACGGCTGCTGCTGCCCGTAACCGGGCTGCTGGCCGTAGCCGGGCTGCTCGTGGGACGCCTGCTGCCCGTAGCCGGGCTGCTGACCGTACGCGCCGGTCCCGCCCTGCTGGCCATAGCCCTGCTGCTGGCCGTACGCGTCCGTCCCGCCCTGCTGACCGTACGACTGCTGCTGCCCGTACCCCTGCTGGCCGTACGACTGCTGCTGCTGCCCATACCCCTGCTGCTGGCCGTAGCCCTGCTGACCATAGCCGGGCTGGGCCACCCCCGGGCCGGTGTTCGGCTGCGATCCCTCCGACCGATATCCCATGATCGTCACATCGGGGTCGAGTTCGCCAGGGGCTCGGCCCTGGTTGTGCTGCCCGTAATCCGGCTGTCCCGAAGGTGTGCGACTGCGCTCGGGATCATCCTGTGGATACGGCGGCTGTCCGTTGCTCACCGCGTCACCTCACTTAGACTGCGCATGTGGCAAATGTCAGACGCACATGCTTGCTGCTGCACAAGGTATCGACATAGGAATCAACAGTCACCTTTCCAGTCAGTCATCTCTAAAGTCATCAGAGTCGGGCTCGTGTGTCAGGTGCAGCAGCATCCGGGTGTTTCCCAAGGTATTGGGCTTGACGTGCTCCAGATCGAGGAACTCCGCGACACCCTCGTCGTAGGAGGCGAGAAGTTCGGCGTAGACCTCCGGGGCGACGGGTGTGCCCTGGATCTCCTGAAATCCGTGCCGGGCGAAGAAGCCGACCTCGAAGGTCAGGCAGAAGACCCTGCGCAGGCCCAGCTCGGCGGCCGTGCGGATGAGCACCGAGACGATCCGATGGCCGATTCCCATTCCCCTGCGGGTCGGATCGACGGCAACGGTCCGAATTTCGGCAAGATCCTCCCAGAGAACATGAAGCGCCCCGCAGCCGAGGATTATCCCCTCCGCGTCAGTCGCGACCCAGAACTCCTGGATGTCCTCGTACAGGGTGACGGTGGCCTTCTCCAGCAGGCGTGGGCCGGCTCCACCGTAGGTGTCGACGAGCCGCCTGATGGCACGGACGTCCGGAGTGCGGGCGCGGCGGACCGTGACCGCCGGGGTGGCGCCGGGAGCGGGTGACCCCCGCTCCTCTCCCTCGGATCCGGCTCGCCGCTCCCCCTCTTTCCCGGGATTCGCGAACGGCACGGGAGAATGCTCCGCAAGCTGCTCCATGACCGATCAGCGTACGTCCTCTCCGGCCTTCAATTACGGCTCATCCTTAACTCTCGCCCCGGGGGCATCACGTGACCCTTGGTAGTTGGATTACCACGCTGGGCGCACGACGTCTCTAATGTGTCACAGCTCATCTTTGGCACGGTCCCGGACCTGGGAAGACCCGCGCCACGCCCGCCGCGAGGAAGGCAAAGGCAGCGTAATGGCCATGTTGATCATATTGGCATGTGATCTTTCCGTGACATTTCAGTTGCGAAACCTCTACTGAGTTCGCAGTTCTGGTTGAGCAGGAACCACGAGTGCACTAATCTCCGTGCTCGATGTCAGAGACGTAAAAGCCTGACCCGCCGAATCTCCCGACCAGGGGAACCGGGGACCCACCACGTCCTTCGGGGTGAATCCGAGTGCCACCGGCGCACCCGGTAGGGCTGCCTCCGGCCCGAACCCGTCAGCTAACCCGGTAGGCGGCCGAGGAGAGGAGCCCGTTGGTGAAGCGCATGCGCGACCGCGTAGGAGAGCACGCGGGCGGCGACGCCCGCTGTCGAGAACGCGCGCCGCGGAGGCGGAGTCGCCGCATGGCGGTCATCGGCCTGGCGTTCGCCATCATGACCCTCGGCACCCCCCTGGTCTCGGCCACGGCGGATCCCGAGCCCAGCCTTCAGCAACTGGCCAAGCAGGCCGAGAAGCTGCACGAGGAGATCGGCACGCTCGCCGAGCAGTACAACGGCGAGCGGGTCAGGCTCAAGCAGGCCCAGCGAGCCGCGGAGAGCGCCAAGAAGACCCTCGCGACGAGCGAGTCGGAGCTCGCGACCCGGCGCGCCAAGGCCACCCTCCTCGCGCAGAGCAACTACATGTCCGGCGGCCTGAACTCCGGACTCGCCTTCACCCAGGCGACCGACCCTGACACCTTCCTCGACCAGGCCACCACCAACTACGCCCTCCAGCAGCAGCAGAGCGAGGAGGTCGCCCAGGTCGGCCGGGCGATCGAGGCCGCCGAGCGGGCTCAGGCCGGCGCCAAGGCGAGGACCTCAGAGGTCAAGGTGCTCCTGGAGGAGATCGAGGGCAAGCGCAGCAAGATCGAGCGACTGGTCGCGCGGGTCGAGGGCGACCTGTTCAGCGAGGTGCGCACCAGGGCCGTCAGCAACAGGGGTGCCCGGGTGAAGGTCGACGTGCCCATCGTGGGCAGCGGCAAGGCGGCGGAGGCGGCCCGCTGGGCGCTCACCCAGCAACTCAAGCCGTACGTCTGGGGCGCCGAGGGCCCCAACTCCTTCGACTGCTCCGGGCTGGTCATGTGGGCCTACCAGAAGGTCGGCATCAGCCTGCCGCACTACACCGGCAACCAGTGGACCGCGGGCACCCACATCTCCAAAAACGACCTGCGCCCAGGCGACCTGGTCTTCTTCTACAGCGACCTGCACCACGTCGGGATCTACATCGGCGCGGGCCTGATGGTCCACGCGCCCCGGACGGGTGACGTCATCCACATCGCCACGATCGACAACCGGCCCTTCGCCGGTGGGGTGCGGATCGCCGACTGAGCGGCTGAGCCGGGCCGGTCACGGATCGTGAGCCGCCCGGCCCTTGGCCGGGCGGCGAATCCTGCCGTGCCGAGGGCCGGTCGGACGGACACCCCGCAGACTTGCGCCCCTCGGACGGTGCCCGCAGGTGCGGCGCCCGACGGCAACGCGGCGGGGCGCCACCGGACCGCGGTGGGCAGAACAGCCAAGGGCAGGGCCTAGATCAGGCGGCGGCGGGCCGCCCAGGCCACGGCCTCGATCGCCGTGGCGACACCGATGCGGTCGCAGATGCCTCTGAGCCTGCGCCTGACGGTCCGGCCGCTGATATCGAGGCGGCGGCCCACCCTGTCGACGGTGACGCCCTTGGCGAGTTCAGCCAGCAGCACGAGGTCGTCGTCGCTGAGACCGATATCACTCATGCCCAGGGGGCTGTCGCCATGGCGAGAATCCACTTCTGGATATGCCATCAAGAGTCACTCCCCCCACTCTGGAAACCGGGCGCGAGACGCCGGAAATGAATACCGTCCGCCAGGAACGGTAAACGCCTTGTTCAAAGGTCGTCAAGTTCTACTCTTCATAGCGCGCGCCCACTATTGACATACTAGGTGCTACGTGAAGTACTCATGATATGTCAGTGCCTTTGGGGTTAAGTCACGACCGTGCCCCCGCACGAGCCCGCAGGTGCCCCCCTGGCTGCGGCAACAGAAGTCCTGGCAGAACAAGGTTTCGCCGGAACCGCCGCGGCGGCGCGCACCCGCGGGGCCGCATCCTCGGCGGAAGCGAGCTTCCCGCTTTTCCCCGGGAAAATCGATCTCTTCCTGGCGCTCTTCGACGGCCACGCCGCCTGGCGCCTTGACGGCACCTCGCGGAAAACTCTGAAATGGGAAGCCCACAAGAGCACCTTTGCGGCATTAGCGAAGTATCGGGTGCCGACGACGGGCGTCAGGCGATATTGGACATGCTTAAAAGGGAGTTTCTGCGCCATGCAGAAAGCCGTCCGAAATTGCACGGGGAGCGTGAGCACGGCCCCTGCGGTTTCCGGCCCATGGGGATTCGACCCGTCCCCGCCCAGGCGTCGTCCGCCTGCCGTGCTCGCGCCCACGCGCGCCGGCACGGAGCCGTGCGGGACGGTGAAGAGGTGCTCGCGAGGTGGTGAGGGCGCTACCCGGTACCGCCGACCGGGATTCGAAGGTGCGCGCCGAACCCGACCGGCCGCCCCGGGATGCCGCCCCGGGCCGTCATCCGGGCTTCGATCCCGGCGGACACCGCCCGGCGGAGATGTCCAACGGCCTCCTCGACCCGGCCGAGCTGGTGGCCAGGCTGGAGGCCCTGGAGGCGTCGGGCGCGACGCCGCTG
>NZ_JBEXUE010000397.1:0-9425 GCF_040614275.1 Streptosporangium sp. NPDC006013 | reverse complement strand
CCACCACCCGCTCGGGGTGCTCGCTCCGCACGGCCTGCAGGTCGGACCCGTTGCGCAGGGAGATCAGGTATCCGCTTACCGGCGGCGAGAGACGAAGGGGGGATCATGAAAGCGCTGGTCTATCGGGGTCCCGGCAGAAGATCGTGGCAGGAGGTCCCCGAGCCGGGGATCCAGGCGCCCACGGACGCGGTGGTCCGCGTCGACGCGGTGACGATCTGCGGCACCGACCTGCACATCCTCAAAGGGGACGTGCCGGCCGTCGAGCCGGGCCGGATCCTGGGACACGAGGCGGTCGGCACGGTCACCGAGGTCGGCGCCGGGGTCGCGCTGAAGCCAGGCGACCGCGTCCTGGTCTCGTGCGTCTCGGCGTGCGGGCGCTGCCGCTACTGCCGTACGGGCTCCTACGGGCAGTGTCTGGGCGGCGGCGGCTGGATCCTGGGCCACCACATCGACGGGACGCAGGCCGAGTTCGTACGCGTTCCCTTCGCCGACACCTCGACCCATCTCGTGCCCGAGGGGATCGGCGACGAGGCCGTGCTCATGCTGGCCGACATCCTGCCCACCTCCTACGAGGTCGGTGTGCTCAACGGCAGGGTCGCCCCCGGCGACACGGTGGTCGTCGTGGGCGCGGGCCCGATCGGCCTGGCCGCGATCACCGCCGCCCGTCTCTACAGCCCCAGCCGCATCATCGCCGTCGACCTGGCCGAGGCCAGGCTGGAGGCGGCCACCCGCTTCGGCGCCGACGTGGTGATCGGCGCGGGCGGTGATCCCGCCGAGGAGGTGGCCGAGCTGACCGGCGGCCTGGGCGCCGACGTCGCCATCGAGGCCGTCGGCGTGCCGGAAACCTTCGAGCTCTGCGCCCGCCTGGTCAGGCCGGGCGGCCACGTCGCCAACGTCGGCGTGCACGGCAGGCCCGTCACCTTGCACCTTGAGGAGTTGTGGGCACGCGACCTCACCTTCACCACCGGCCTGGTCGACACCTACTCCACGCCGACGCTGCTGAGCATGCTCGAGGCGGGCCTGCTGGACGGCGGCCGGTTCGTCACCCACCACTTCGCGCTGCACGACATGGAGAAGGCCTACGAGGTGTTCTCCCACCCGCAGGAGACCGGGGCGCTCAAGGTGGTGCTCACCCGCGGCTGACCCGCTCGGCGGACGTCACCGGCGCCGGGAGACGGGGTTTCCTGGCGCGGGTCCTCGACGCCACAGCGCCGTCCGGTTCCGCCGCGGGTGACGAAAGGCCCTGCCGTCACGCGGGCCGGAAGGGACTTCCGGCCCTGGGCGCGGCAGGTTTGGCGAAGGTCAGATGGGAATAAGGAGGACCCATGTCTAATCTGATCATTGTTGGAGCCGACGGCTCCAGTAACGCGACCGCCGCCATCGAGTGGGCGGCCGACGACGCCGCCCGGATGGGCCTGCCGCTGCGCATCGTCACCGCCGTGCAGCGCTGGCCGAACGACATTCCCAAGTTCCCCGCCCCCGAATGGGAGGACGCGGTGACCGAGTCCTCCCGGAAGGTGCTGGCCGCCGCGGAGGAGACGGCCCGCTCCCGGCAGCCCGGCATCGAGGTGACCACCACGCTGGTCGAGGGACCGCCGTCGCTGGTCCTGCGCGAGCAGGGAAAGGACGCCACGGAGGTCGTCGTCGGCACCAGGGGGCTCGGCGGGTTCGCCGGAGCCGTGATCGGCTCGGTCAGCGTCCACGTCGCCGGTCACGTGCACTGCCCGGTCGTCGTCGTCCGTCCCGGCCGGGCCGGGGCACACGGCGAGATCACGGTCGGCCTCGACGACTCCGACGCCTGTGAGCCCGCCCTCGCCTACGCCTTCGAGCAGGCCAGGCTGCGCGGCAGCACCCTGCGCGCCCTCTACGCCTGGCAGGTGCCGGTGCACATCTACGCCCCGGAGATCGTCTATGACATGGACGAGTTCCGCGCCGCCCATGACAAGGTCATGACGGACCGGCTCGCCGGGTGGCGGGAGAGGTACCCCGAGGTGAAGGTGATCGAGGACGTGCGCCGCGCCCACGCGGTCGAGGCTCTCAGCGACGCCTCCGACACCTGCGACCTGCTCGTCGTCGGTTCCCACGGCCGCGGTGCCCTCGGCTCGCTGTTCCTGGGCTCGGTCAGCCGGGGCGTCCTGCACCACGCCCGCTGCTCCGTCGCCGTCGTCAGGTCTTAGCAGGGGGCTCGGCGGGGTCCTGGCAGGGGCCTGGCGGGCCCCTGCCAGGGTTCGACGAGGGCGAGAGGCCGAAGGTCCCATGAACGCGATGACCTTCGCAGTCCGGGCGCGAGCCGTACGGCACTGCGCGGCGGCCCCGGAAAACGATGTGATGAAGACACAGCAGAGACCGCGAAACACTACCGAAAGGGGCCGTCATGGCCACCACGCACGGTCGGGACGTTCCCTCCAAGCAGTCCGCCGCGAACGCCACCCCTCCGGCGGCGACGCGTCCGGTCGACTACGTCTGGGCGATCGCGCGCATCTCGATCGGATGGATCTTCCTGTGGGCGTTCCTCGACAAGACCTTCGGCTGGGGGTTCGCCACCCCCGCCGACCGCGCCTGGGTCGCCGGTGGCAGCCCCACGACCGGGTTCCTCAAGGGCACCGGTGAGAACGCCCTCGGCGGCCTCTTCTCCGGCCTGGCCGGTCAGGCCTGGGTCGACTGGCTGTTCATGCTCGGCCTGCTCGGGGTCGGCGTCGCCCTCATCCTGGGGGCCGGCATGCGGATCGCCGCCGTCGCCGGGGGCCTGATGCTGATCCTGATGTGGGCCGCCGAGCTGCCCCTGGCCACCAACCCGTTCATGGACGACCACATCGTCTACATCGTCGTGCTCGCCGGGCTGGCGATGGCGGGCGCCGGTGACACCCTCGGCATCGGCAGGTGGTGGAGCAACACCTCCCTGGTGCGGAACTACCCCGTCCTGCGGTAACCGGGCCACCGAGACGCCCACCCCGTGATCGGGGTGGGCGTTTTGCCGTCTTGGTGCGAGACTCCCGGACATGGCAGACACCGACTCCCACCCCCTGCTTCCGAACATGCGGCTGGATGAACTGCTGTCGGAGCTGCAGCTTCGGCTCGAAGCGGTCCTCGCCACCCGCGACCGCGTACACGCTCTGCTCGAGGCGGTCGTGGCGGTCGGCAGCGACCTCGACCTGGAGACGGTGCTGCGCCGCATCGTCGAGACCGCGACCAGGCTGGTGGACGCCAGTTTCGGTGCGATGGGCGTGGTCGGCCAGGAGAACACGCTGGTGCAGTTCATTCCGGTGGGGTTGAGCGAGGAGGAGATCGCCAGGATCGAGCACTGGCCGCACGGCCTCGGCCTGCTCGGTTTGCTGATCAAGGAGCCGCGACCGCTGCGCCTGACGCGCATCTCCGACCATCCCGAGTCCTACGGCTTTCCCCCGGGCCATCCCCCCATGGGCTCCTTCCTCGGGGTGCCGGTCCGGGTGCGCGACGAGGTGTTCGGCAACCTCTACCTCACCGAGAAGCGCGGCGGCGGCGAGTTCGACGAGGAGGACCAGGCGATCGTCGTCGCGCTGGCCACCGCGGCCGGTGTGGCGATCGAGAACGCCCGCCTGTTCGAGGAGACCCGCCGCAGGGAGACGTGGCTGGCCGCGTCCTCGGAGATCACCACCAGCCTGCTGTCCGGCGCGGACCCCCAGGAGGTCCTCACCCTGATGGCCAGGCGCGCCCGTCAGATGACCGGCGCGGACGTCGTGGCGATCCTGCTGCCGGAGGCGGGCGGGCAGCTGCTACGGGTGGCGATCGCCGACGGCGAGAACGCCGGGCAACTGGAGCAGGTGGAGATCCAGGTCGCCGGCTCCCTGGCCGGACGGGCCTTCGCCGGTGGCGAGCCCCTCATGGTCAACGATCTGGACGAGGCCGGACTGCGGAGCGTGTTCTCCGATCATCTGCCGATGGGCCCGGTGGGGGCCGTCCCGCTGGGCGCGGCGGGTGTCGCACGCGGCGTGCTGTCACTCGGCAAGCGCTCGGGCCGCACCCCGTTCGTCCGGTCGGAGCTGCGTACCCTGCACGCCTTCGCCGCCCAGGCGGCGGTGGCACTGGAGCTGGCCGAGAGCCGCAAGGACGCCGAACGGCTGGGCCTGCTCGAAGACCGCGACCGCATCGCCAAGGACCTGCACGACGTGGTCATCCAGCGGCTGTTCGCCGTCGCCATGACGCTGATGAGCACGGTCCGGCTGGTCGAGAGGCCGGAGGCCTCCGGCCGCCTGAAGGGCGCCATCGACGAGCTCGACGAGACCATCCGCCAGATCCGCTCCACCATCTTCGCCCTTCAGACGCCCAGCGGGGACGGCGCCCCCAGCCTGCGCGCCCGCATCGTCGAGATGGTGGAAGGCGCCCGTGGTCACCTGGGCTTCATGCCCGGCCTGCGGATGGACGGGCAGCTTGACAACCGGGTGCCGCCCGAGGTCGCCGACCACCTGCTGGCGGTGCTGCGCGAGGCCCTGTCCAACGCGGTACGGCACGCCAGGGCCGGGAGGATCGACGTCTCCACCGAGGCGCTGGACGACCGGCTCACCCTCGTCGTGCGGGACGACGGCGTCGGGCTGGCCGGCGACGGCAGGCGCAGCGGCCTGCGCAACCTGCAGGAGCGGGCGACCCTGCTCGGCGGCTCCTTCGAGATCGTCTCGCCGGAGACGGGGGGCACCAGCCTGACCTGGAGCGTGCCGCTCTAGTCGCGCGCCACGGCGCCCTGGGCCCCGTCCTGCGGTCCTTCGGCTCGCGCCTGCGGGAAAGCCGCCGCGGCCGGTCAGAACCAAGGGCGCGGTCAGCCTGAAGGTCGAAGCCTGGGACGCCGAGGGCAACCGCCTCAAGCAGACCGGCACCCCGCTGGTCGAAGAGTCTGCCGGGTGGCGGGGATCTCCCCGCCACCCGGAGGTTTCGTGTGCGGGTGGTAGTCGCCGGTCAAAGTCCTCTGCGCGCCGCGAAAGGGCGGATATCGCTACGCTTACCAGAAGTTTTGTCTGTAGCAGACACTCTGGAGAAGCCCATGTCTCTTGCCGGAGCCTCAGAGCGGGCGGATGTCGCGCTCGCCCGCCGTCAATCGCTGGCCGACCTGCTTCGCCGGTCCGCCCGGCGTCATCCCCACCGGCTCGCCGTGTCGGACGGCGTGAGCAGCCGTACCTACGCCCAGCTCGACGAGGACGCCGGCAGGATCGCCAACGCGCTCCTGGAAAGAGGGGTGGGCCCCGGCGACCGGGTGGCGGTGCTCTCGCGCAACAGCGTCGCGTACGTCCAGACGATCTTCGCCGTCGCCCGGGCGGGTGCCGTACTGGTGCCGATCAACTTCATGCTCCGGGGCGAGGAGGTCGGATATGTCGTCGGTCACTCCTCCGCCGTCGCCCTGATCGCGCAGGATGAGCTCCTCCCGGTCGCCGAAGAGGCGATCAAGGCGACGGACCGCCTGCGGACACGGATCGTGTACGGCGAGGCGACCGGAGACTGGGAGCCGTTCTCGGCCCTGCTGGACCACCGGGACTCCCGCGAGCCCGCGGTGCCCATCGCGCCGGACGACCCGGCCCAGATCCTCTACACCTCGGGCACCGAGTCGCGCCCCAAGGGCGCGGTGCTGTCCCATGCCGCGCTGATCGCCCAGTACGGCAGCTGCGTCATCGACGGCGGCATGGACCGCGACGACGTCGAGTTGCACTCGATGCCGCTGTTCCACTGCGCGCAGCAGCACTGCTTCCTGGTGCCCGACATCCAGCTCGGAGCCTCCAGCGTCATCCTGCCCGGACCCGACCCGGCCGCGGTGCTCGCCGCGATCGAGAGCCACCGGGTGACCAAGTTCTTCGCGCCGCCCACGGTCTGGATCGCCCTGCTGCGCCACCCGGACTTCGACAGGCGCGACCTCTCCTCGCTGCGCAAGGGCTACTACGGAGCGGCGATCATGCCTGTGGAGGTGCTCCGGGAGATCGGCGAGCGGCTGCCCGGCGTGCGCCTGTGGAACTTCTACGGCCAGACGGAGATGGCGCCCGTCGCCGTCATGCTCCAGCCCGAGGACCAGATCCGCAAGGCCGGATCCGCCGGTCAGGCCGCCCTGAACGTGGAGACCCGTGTCGTGGACGCCGAGGGCAGGGACGTGCCCGCCGGTGAGATCGGGGAGATCGTCCATCGGAGCCCGCACGCCATCCTCGAATACCTCGACGACCCGGAGAAGACCGCCGAGGCGTTCCGCGGCGGCTGGTTCCACTCCGGCGATCTGGGGACCATGGACGAGGAGGGCTACCTCACGGTCGTCGACCGGATCAAGGACATGATCAAGACCGGTGGAGAGAACGTCGCCAGCCGCGAGGTCGAAGAGACGATCTACGAACACCCCGCCGTCGCCGAGGTGGCGGTCGTCGGGGTCAGGCATCCGAGCTGGATCGAGGCGGTCGTCGCGATCGTGGTGGCCAAGGCCGGTGCGGCCGTCACCGAGGAGGAGCTGCGGGCGCACGCCCGTGAGCGGCTGGCACCGTTCAAGGTTCCCAAGGCGTTCGCGTTCGTCGACGCGCTCCCGAAGAACCCGAGCGGCAAGATCCTCAAGCGTGAACTCCGGGAGCGGCACGGCGAGCTCGCGGACCGGATCGCCGACGCGGGCGCCAGGCGCTGAGACCCCGGGACGTCATCCGCCGTACGGGCGGCACGCACCCGGCCGTCCGTACGGCGGTGCTCGCCGGCGCGGCCGGGTGCGCGCCCGCCACCTCACCGGACGCTCGCCGGCGCCGGTTCGCGTCCGCCACCTCGGAAGACCGGCCGTGCCCGGCCACGGTTCACCCTGCCGTGGGGGCGGGGTGTTCCATCCGGCACCCGGTGAACTCGCGGCAGCGGTCATCGGCGTCAAGCCGGATCACCCACAGGACGCTGTATGCGGGCTCAGGGCAGGCGGTGCTCCCCTGGACGATCATCACCTCGTCGGTGACGGTCACCGGACGCCGGTCGAACAGGGCCTCACCGGGCTTGGTCGTCGACGGGCCTGGGCGAGATGCGGCGGCCGGTGAGGTGGCCCGTCTGCACCAGGATGTAGTGGTCCCGGCTTGCCGGTGCCCAGGTGGTCAGGGGCAGCCGGGCCAGGCGTTCGATCTCCCGCGACTCGTACACGGCTCGCGCGGGCCCCACCGCGGTGACCGACCAGCCGGTGCGCGCCGACGGATCGAAGTCGTCGGCCTCGAAGGCGACGATCGCGTCGCGGGCCGCCGCGGCGAGCTTGGAGCCGATGGTGGTGCGGATCACCACCGTCTCGCCGTCGAGGACGAAGTTGACCGGCTGCACGGCCGGAAGGGCACGGTCGGTGAACACGATCCGTCCGATCGAGACCGAGCCCAGGAGTTCGAGGCACTCCGGCCGGGAAAGCACTTCAAGGCCTGCCGAGTCGAGCTTCATGCCTCCCAGGCTGCCCGTCGGCGCACCGGGGACGTTAGGGGCTAAAGTCCTGTCATTGGCGGTGTTCGGCCTTCGGGGAGGTCCGCGGTACGCGTTCAACGCCGTTGCCGTCCCGGTTTCATCTGGCCGGCCTCCCCCATGTGATGATCGTGACCATGGCCGACATCGAGTACGTCGAGTACGCCGGGGTTCTGGACGGTGACGACCACATGACCATGGCGCGCGTTCTGGAGGTCTGGGCGGGTGGCCCGGTCCGCGTCGCGCTCCACTTCTTCGGCTGGGAGATCGACTACGACAGCGAGATCATCTCGGTCTACGCCCAGCCCGTGAACCGTCGTGACCAGGAGCCCCATTACCTGCTGTCCGGCACCCTCAAGGCGACGGTCGCCGAGGCCGAGGCCCGCCTGAGGGCTCTGATCGCCGCCTGTGGTGAGGTGGGCATCGGCTGCGAGCTCGAATACCTGATCGTGGACGAGAACGGCCGCGTGCTCGAAGAGTGCGAGGGCGGCATCGTGTCCTGAGCCTTCATCCCCGTGAATCCCCAAGGGAGCGGCGCTCCAACAGCGGTTGGGAAACGGGCCGATACTCGTGAAATGGGTCCGCCTGGCCGGTTGTTCTCCTATATGGGACTCCGAACCGGGACCTTTCGCCCTTGCGAACCGGGGCTTTCAGCCCTGGCGCCGGGATGCCCCGGCGGCTGACAGTGGCTGTTGGGGGTGAGGTCTCGCCGTCGGCTGTGAGAAGGGCCGCGGCGACCGATGAGCGGCCGGTTGCCCGGCGAAGCCGGACGCGGACGTGATCTCGAGGCTCCGCAGGTGAGCGGAGGTGCGCGGGGCGTCGGAAGGGGGGCGTGGTGTTCGCCGATCGTCAGGATGCGGGCCTGCGGCTGGCCGAGCGGTTACGCGGGTCTGTCGGTGCTGATGAAGAAGTGGTCGTTCTGGGTCTGCCCAGGGGCGGCGTGCCGGTGGCGTTCGAGGTGGCGCGGGCCCTTGACGCGCCACTGGACGTGATCGTGGTCCGTAAGCTCGGGGTGCCGTTCCAGCCGGAACTCGGGTTCGGCGCCGTGGGGGAGGGCGGGGTCCGCGTCATCAATCACGACATCGTGCTGCTCACGGAGCTCACCTACGCGGAGACGGCCGAGGTGGAGGAGTACGAGCGGGCCGAGGTCCTGCGCCGCGCGCGCCAACTGCGCGGCGACCGCGCTCCGGTGGACCTGACGGGTCGCACGGCGATCGTGGTGGACGACGGGGTCGCCACCGGGGGGACGGCGCGTGTCGCCTGCCAGGTCGCTCGGGCACGGGGCGCCTCACGGGTGGTGCTGGCGGTGCCGGTGGGGTCACCGGAGACGATCGCGAGCCTGCGCGAGGTCGCCGACGAGGTGGTCTGCCTGCGGACACCGGAACGCCTTCTGGCGGTCGGCGTCTGGTATATCAATTTTTCCCAGACCACCGATGAGCAGGTGGCCGAGCTGCTCCGAAGGGCCGCGTCCGCGGTGGGGGAGCGCGACGGGAGCGCGACCTCCGATGTGCCGGGCCTCGACGAGGAGGTCCTGGTGGACGCCGGGCAGGTCGGGTTGCCCGGTCAGCTCGTCGTCCCGGACGGCGCCGGGGGAGTGGTGGTGTTCGTGCACGGCAGCGGTAGCAGCCGGCACAGCCCGCGTAACCGGTACGTGGCCGGCGTGCTCAACGGCGCCGGTCTGGGGACGCTCCTGTTCGACCTGCTCACCCTGGAGGAGGGGGCCGACAGAGGCAACGTGTTCGACATCGGGCTGCTGGCCGAAAGGCTCGTCCGGGTGACCGGCTGGCTGGGCGATCAACCTTGGGCGGCGGGCCTTCCTGTCGGCTACTTCGGAGCGAGTACCGGAGCGGCGGCCGCGCTGTGGGCGGCGGCGGAGCCGGGCTGCGAGGTCGCCGCCGTCGTCTCCAGGGGCGGGCGGCCCGATCTGGCCGGGCCGCGGCTGCCCGAGGTGCGGGCGGCGACCCTGCTGGGCCGCGCCGCACAGCGCCGACGCCACCAGGAAGACGACGATCGACCCGAGC
>NZ_JBEXUE010000396.1:0-9461 GCF_040614275.1 Streptosporangium sp. NPDC006013 | reverse complement strand
CATCAAGAACCTCTCGCTGAGCATGACACCGGGCAGCCGGGTCGCGATCGTGGGCGGTTCCGGCAGCGGCAAATCCACCCTGGGCCGCCTGCTGACCGGCCTGTACGAGCCGCGCGCCGGCCGGATCCTGCTCGACGGCCACCCGCTGGACGAGATCCCGCGCACCGTGCTCGCCAGCTCGATGGCCTACGTCGACCAGGACATCGTGCTGTTCGCCGGGACCGTACGCGACAACCTGACCCTGTGGGACGAGGCGGTCTCCGACGAGGTGGTGCTCGACGCGCTCCGCGACGCCGCCGTCTACGACGCCGTGCTGGCCCGTCCCGGCGGGATCAACTCGTTCGTCCGCGAGGACGGCCGCAACTTCAGCGGTGGCCAGCGGCAGCGGCTCGAACTGGCCCGCGCCCTGGCCGCCGAGCCGACCCTGCTGATCCTCGACGAGGCCACCAGCGCCCTGGACCCGGAGACGGAGTACGTCATCATGGACAACCTGCGCCGCCGCGGCTGCGCCTGCCTGCTGATGGCCCACCGGCTGTCCACCATCCGCGACGCCGACGAGATCATCGTCCTGGACCGCGGCGAGGTCGCCGAGCGCGGCATCCACGAGGAGCTGCTCGCCGCCGACGGCATCTACACGCGGCTGTTCAACACCGGAGGAGGACTGTGAGCCCCGCTGCCCTCGCCGGGGTCGCCATCCCGCTGGACCTCGGCACCGAGCGGTTCACGATCCTCGACAACCCCGGGCGGATGCTGCTGGTCGAGGCCGGCGCGGTGGACCTGTTCGCGGTCCGGACCGCCGACGGCGAGCTGGACGGCCGCTGGAACTTTCTGGGCCGGGCCGAAGCGGGCACGGTGCTGGCCTGCGGGGTGCGGTCGGGGCCACGCCACGTGATCGTGGCCCGCCCGGTGCCCGGCGCCGTACTCTCCGACGTCCCGGTCGCGGCTCTGCACGACCTGCCCGCCGAGGCCGCCGCCTGGCTGGTCAAGGGGCTCAGCCGCGGCATCGAACTGCTGGCCCAGGCGCTGCCCGCTCCCCTGCCGCCCCGCCAGTTCGTCCCGCTGCCCGGCAACGGGACGGCCGAGCTGGACGCGGGCCGCGCCGTGCGATCGGTCGACGGCGTGCGCTGCGTGCGCGTCGAGGCGGGTGACGTGGAGGTCGGCGGCAACGATCTGGTGCTCGGCGCGGGCAGCGACGTCTGCCTGACCGAAAGGGACTGGCTCGTCGCCCGCACCAGGACCCGGCTGCGGACCCGCTCGCTGCACTCGGTCTTCGACGAGGGCCTGCTCTGCGAGTTCCTCGCCGCCCACGCCGTCCGGCTGCTCGACACCGTCGACGAACGCCTCGAACGGCGGCGCGAGGAGGAGCGCGCCGCCCTGACCGGCCTGCGGGACCGCGAGAGCACCGTGCTGACACAGGCCGTACGGAGCTTCGACGCCGTGCTGCGGGACACCGAGGTCCAGGTGAAACTGGCCGACGTGGCCAACGATCCGCCCGCACTGGCCGCGGCCCGGCTGGTGGCGGCGCACCAGGGGTTCGAGGTCCGGCCGCCGGTGCGGCGCGGCAGCCAGGACCGCCCGGTGGGCGACCTGCAGGCGATAGCGCTGGCCTCCGGCGTCAGGACCCGGCTCGTACGGCTGGACGGCCCGTGGTGGACGCAGGACCTGGGGCCCATGGTGGGCAGCAACTCCGCGGGCCGCCCGGTGGCGCTGCTGACCATGGGCCGCGGCTACGTCATGGTGGACGACGGCGTGCTCATCCCGGTCACCGCGGCCGTCGCCCGCAACCTGGAGAACCGGGCGCACGTGCTGTACCGGCCGCTGCCCGCCTCGATCAAGACCGTCGGCGCGCTGCTGCGCCTGGGGCTCCTCGACAGCGGCAACTACCGTGACCTGCTGCGGTTCGCCGCCATGGGGGTGCTGGTCGCGCTGCTCGGACTGCTCGTCCCGATCATGACGGGCAAGGTGCTCGGCGTGTTCACGGTCCGGGCCGAACTCGACCTCATCGTGCAGGGCTCCCTGGTGGTGATCGGTTCCGGGTTCGTGATCGCGGCCCTGTCGGTGGTGCAGAACATCGCGGTGCTGCGGGTCGAGAGCCGCACCACCTCGGCCCTGCAGTCGGGCCTGTGGACCCGGCTGCTCTCCCTGCCCGCCGGGTTCTTCGCCCGCTACTCCACCGGTGAGCTGGGCACCACGGTGCTGGGCATCAGCTCGGCGCAGGAGATGCTCTCCGGGATGCTGACCACGGCCACGCTGGGGCTGCTCACCGGATCGGCCAACCTGGTCCTGGTCTACTTCTACGACGTGCGCCTGGCCCTGGTCGCCACCGGGCTCATGCTGTTCGGGCTCGGGTTCGCCATCGTCGCGGGACGGATGCAGCTCCGCTGGCAGCGGCAGTCCTACGAGCACGAGCGGACCATGTCGGCCCGGGTCTTCCAGATGCTCACCGCGATGCCGAAGCTGCGGGCCGCCGCCGCCGAGGAACGGGCGTTCGCCGAGTGGACGCGCGAGGTCACCAGGGGCCGCTCGCTGACCGCCTCGGCCCGTCGCATCCAGAACGCGGTGACCACGTTCAACGCCGGATTCCCGCTGGTCTGCACCGGGGTCGTGTTCGCGGTGGTGGCGGGACCGATGGCGGGCCAGGTCTCGGTCGCCACCTTCCTGCCGTTCTTCACCGCGCTCAGCCTGCTGCTGGCCTCCAGCCTCCAGTTCACCGCCGCCGCCGTCACCGCGATGGGCGTCGTGCCGATGATGGAGAACATCAAGCCGATCCTGGAGGCCCGGCCGGAGACCGACGGCACCAAGGCCGACCCCGGCGACCTGTCCGGACGGCTCGCGCTCAGCCAGGTGTCGTTCCGCTACGGCCAGGACGGTCCGCTGACCCTGGACGGGGTCGCCCTGTCGATCGAGCCCGGCGAGTTCGTGGCCCTGGTCGGCCCCTCGGGCAGCGGCAAGTCCACGGTGCTGCGACTGCTGCTCGGCTTCGAGATTCCGCTGTCGGGCACCGTGCTCTACGACGGCCAGGACCTCGCCGAACTCGACGTCTCCGCCGTCCGCCGCCAGTGCGGGGTGGTGCTCCAGAACGGCGCGCTGCAGGCGGGCAGCATCCAGGCCAACATCGTCGGCAGCAGCATCCACACGGTGGACGACGCCTGGGCGGCGGCCGAGATGGCCGGGCTCGCCGACGACATCAGGGCCATGCCGATGGGCATGCACACCGTACTGTCCGAGGGCACCAGCACGCTCTCCGGCGGCCAGCGGCAGCGTCTCATGATCGCTCGGGCGCTGGTCGCCCGGCCCCGCATCGTCTTCTTCGACGAGGCCACCAGTGCGCTGGACAATCCCTCCCAGAGCCGGGTCGCCGAGAGCACCCGCAGGCTCAACGCCACCCGGGTGGTGATCGCCCACCGGCTCTCCACGGTGGTGGCCGCCGACCGCATCGTGGTCATGGACGAGGGACGGATCGTCCAGCAGGGCACCTACGACGAACTACTGGCCGTGAAGGACGGCCTGTTCGCCCAGTTGGCCACCCGTCAGCTCTCCTGAGTGCGGCTCGACGAGGATCGGCGAGCCGCCGCGGCACCGTGATCTCACTGATGGGCGGCCGGACCTTCCCCCGGGCGACTCTCAGGTATCGAGCTGGCGGGTGATCGACGGGTCGGTGATGGCCGTGTCGTCGGCGAGCAGGAACGCCTTGGACAGGATGATCGACAGCATGCCGCCGTTCTCCTCGAAGGGTAGAAAGACCGAGGCGGCGTCGCGGTCGTGGCCGGGGACGATGCACAGGTAGGCGTCGTTGGGCTCCATCAGGATGTTGCCCGAGCCCAGGTGGATCTTGTAGATCCGCCGGTCTCCGCGTACCCGCAGGAACCGGTCGGTCAGCTCGGCCCGGTCGGCGATCCTCAGCCGGGGCAGCAGCCGGGCGAGCGCGTCGCGCCGGGTGCCGGCGGTCTCGGTGAGTTCGCCGAACCCGTAGGAGTGCCAGTACTCCTCGTGCCCGGCGACGGCCTGCTGGTCGAGGCCGACCGAGGTGACGCCCACCGCCAGGTCGGCGTCGCGGAGCACCTCCGACAGCACCAGCGGCGGCACCTCGGTCAGCGGCACGCCCTCGTCACCGGCGAGGTCGTCGGCCCGGTGGAAGCGAATCCGCTCGCTGGCACAGAAGGACGCGGTCCCCCACCCGTCGGCATCCGGGTCTCCCGTCACGTGCATGTACCACCGGGCCTGCCAGCCGGACAGTTCCCTGACGGCCTCGCCCTGGTCACCGCCGCACTCGTAGTCCCAGTGTCCGATGGACAGCCCACTCCAGCCGCGCTGGTTCAGCAATGCCTTGGCCTGGCCGTAGCGGAGCGTGTGCCCGGTGAACCGGTTGGAGTAAACGCGGGTCCGCTCCTCGGCCGGGGTCAGCAGGTAGACCTCGCGGAACGCCTGCTTGTACGGCTGGCGGATGCCGTGCTCCAGCAGGTGGTCGCGCCAGGCCCGCACGTCCTCGGCGGTCGCGTGGATCGGGTGCCAGAGCCGGACCGGGCTGTCGGGGTCCGGCTGGACGCGGCGGCCCTGCGGGTCGGTGAGTTCCCATCCGGAATCGGTCCGGACGGGGAGCCCTGCCGGGCCCTGGTGGGTCTGCCAGATGAGGTTCCTGGCGTACAGGCCGGTGAGCGGATGGTCGAGGAAGAACTCCGTCACCTCCGCCCAGCGCCAGAGCCGTTCCTCGATCAGCGCCCGCTCCAGCCGGAACCGCTCGGCGGGCAGTGCCTGCTTGAGCTCCTTCAGGGTGGCCTTGAGGATGGCCAGCTCGGGGGCCTGGCGGATCGCCTGCGGCGCCGACTTGACCGGCCGACCGGCCGGGTTGACGAACTGGAGCGCGGGGCCATCGGCGCGGAGCCGTACCAGGCAGTCGCCGATCTTCTCCTCCCGCACCCCGTCCCGGCCGAGCCCGAAGGCGGGCACGGTACGGTCCAGCAACTGCTCGCGGCCCAGCCCCGCCTCGGCGGCCACCGCGTCCAGGGTGCGCGCCACGTTGCTCAGCACGGTCTTCTTGCGGACCTTGACCTGGACCCTGGCCAGGGCCGCGACCACCTCCAGCCTGCCCCGGCGGGCCAGCGTGTGCACCGCGGCGTTGGCGAGCAGCTCGCTGCGGCAGTTGGCGCCCGACCCGCCGATCCCGGTCCCGCAGGTCAGCGCGACGTCGCCGAGGAGTGAGACCACCCACGGCTCGTCGATCAGCTCGCACGTCCACACCATGCCGCGTACCGGCACGGCGGTGCGCTCGTGCAGGAAGACGGTCTCCCGCCACCCGTAAACGTTCTCCTCCGGCTTCTCCCGGTGAGCCGCCACCAGGACGAGGATCTCGCGGACGAGTCCGGCGGCTTCGGGGGTCAGCAGCGTTTTCGCGGTCCTGAGCCATCTCTCGCTGGGCTTGGAGGAGCGAGCGGTGTTCCAGTGCCGCAGCAGGGGCAGGACCTCGGGGGCGGCCAGGCGCGCGCCGTACTCCTCGGCCAGCCTGCGCGCGACCTCGTCGCAGTCCCAGATGACGTTCCGTACCACACCGGCCGGGCCGTTCTCCGCGGGTTCGGTCAGCACGTCCTCCATCTGATCGTGCAGGGCGTCCCAGACCGGCCGGTGGTACTTCCGGAACCACCCCAGCGTCCCCTCAAGGATCTGGCGGCGTCCCGCGTAGTCCAGCCGCCGGATCGCGGCGAGCGGAAGCCGGTACAGCTCCGGATAGTCGGTGTGCCTCCAGGTCATCAGCGCGTCGGCGGCCATCCAGAGGAAACGGGCGTCCTCGAACGTCCATGGGGTGTCACTGTCGGCGGCCAGCCGGGTCGCGCGCAGCACACGCTCGTCGTAGTCGTGGACCCCGTGGTGCCCGTTGCCGAGCCGCAGCTGCGCCCAGCGGCCGAACAGCCTCGGGTCGCTCTCCGCGTCGGGAAGCTCCCGCCCCGCCTCGAAGGCCGCGTCAAAGCGGGCGAAGATCTCACGGGTCGGTGCGTCCAGATAGTGCATGACATAGCCGTGAGAGCCGGGAAAGTCGTCGATGACGCCCATTCCTCAGCCCCCGACCAGCGGAACGAGCTTGATGAAGGACACCACCGGATCGACGGTCAGGTCGATCATCTCGGACAGGTCGTCGATCTGACGTTCCCCGACGAGCAGCAGGAACCCGTTGCGGCCGAACGCCCGCTCGGCGGTGTCCGCCTGCCGCTCCCAGTCGATCCGCCGCTTCGCACCCATCCGGTAGCCGTTCAACTCCACCTCGGCGTCCTCGGGACGGACCAGGCCGTTGAACCGGGCGGCGGGGGCCGCGTTGTACCGGGCGACCTCCTCGCGGACCCTGAGCCGGACCAGTTCCCGCGCCGAGATTCTCTCCGGCAGGTCGGGGAGGGTGAACTCCTCTATCGGTTTTCCCGTCGCGGTCTCATCCCTGAAGGTGACCGTTGCCATCTGGCAGCTCCACAAATAATTGGAATCACTGTGACGGCCATCAGTAGCATTTCAATCCGACAGAAACCGATGTCACCGAACCGGGGGTCCGCCCGGTCGGCCGTGTCCAGCCTGATCCCGTCGGCCCTGAGCACCCCGTGGGTGTCGCGCGTGTCATTCGTTACGCGAAGCGGCGGAGATCTGAATTCATCGCGGATGACGGGTGACCGAAAAAGCGGAACTCGGTGAGCCGGCCGTTAGGGTTCATGGATGCTGCTGACAATCCTTGGCGGATGCGGTGCGTGGCCGGGGGCGGGCCAGGCCTGCAGTGGTTACCTCGTGGAGCACGACGGGTTCAGGCTACTCGTCGACCCTGGATATGCGACGGTGCCGCGGCTGCTGGAACGGATCACCGCCGATCAGGTCGACGCGGTGTTCGTCAGTCACGGACATCCCGATCACTGTGCCGACCTGAACCCGCTGTTGCGGGCGCGGGCATTGCGTGATGACCCGCCGGCGCCGTTACCGGTGTACTCGCTGCCCGGCGCCCTGGACGCGGTACTCGCGCTGGACCGCCCGGGGATGCTGACCGACGCCTATGTCCTGCACGAGTTCACCGCCGGCGACTCGCTCGACATCGGCCCGTTCCGCGCGCGGACCCGGCTGCTGCCGCACTCGGTGCCCAATGCCGGCATACGGCTGACAGCGGGCGAGCGGGTGCTCGCGTACACCGGTGACACCGGCCCGAGCCCCGATGTGGTGGACCTGGCGCGCGGCGCTGATCTGCTTCTGGCCGAGGCCACCTACGCGGACCGGGTCCCGGAGGATTCGCGGCGCCACCTGTCGAGCGCCCGCCAGGCAGGCCGGCAGGCCAAGGAAGCCGGCGCCCGACACCTGCTACTGACTCACCTGCAGCCAGGCACGGACGCCACAGCCGCGCAAGCCGCCGCCGGGGCCGAATACGACGGCGAGATCGGCATCGCCGCTTCCGGTCTCGCCATCGATCTTTCCTGAGCAAGGCTTCCTCCGGCTTCGACCGCGTTTACGCCGATGCGGCATGAGGTGCGCGTCGACGATCGCATCGATCCTCGCGCGCATGGCGGCCAGACCGCTTCGGTGATCGGCCTCGATCGACATTGCAGGGGCGAATCGCTGTGCATGTCAGCCGGTACACCGGCACCATGTGTCCGAAGCTCTCGATCTCACCCTGAGTCACACGATCATCGAGAGTGGATCAGAGCCCACTCTCGTGTCGCTTGGCACGACGCGTACGGTTGTCATACGGACGCCCGCCGACGAGGAGCGAGAGAACATTCGTGAACGACGAGCTACCGCCCGAGCTGCTGAACAGCGATCCGAAAGGCTACGCCTGGCAGGTCTGGCACGATCGCACTCCGAAGCTGGTAGCGAAGATCAAGGACACGAATTCGTACGGTCCGAAAGAGCACGATGCGCTGGACGCGTTGCTCACCGAGATCTTCTCCGGGGTGATTGAGCCGCTCGGCGCGCAGGCCCATGATCGGGAGGTGTGGGCGGGCTGGGGAGCCGAGCATTTCGGAAAACCCTGGTCGGACGCCCCTTTCCTCTGGTCGGAGTCGTACTTCTACCGGCGGGTGCTTGACGCGGTCGGGTTCTTCGAGCCGGGACCGTGGCGGGGAGTGGACCCGTTCGCCTCTCTCAAGCGGGCCGAGCTGGCATCCCTCGACGACCTTGAGTGGCCGACGGCCGACGCGTCCGGTCAGGCGAAGCTGCTGGCCGCGCTCTGGGGCAACCGCGCCGACCTGAGTTTCGCAATGGGCACCCTCACCGAATCGTCGAGTACCGAGCTGGTCTGCGACGGCAGCGCGAAGATGTGGAGCGCGCTCGCTCCCGGGGCCGAGGTCGTGGTGGTGGCCGACAACGCCGGGCGCGAACTGCTCGCGGACCTGATCCTCATCGACCATCTCCTGGAACACGGGCACGCGGCCTCGGTCGCTCTTCATCTGAAGCCGCATCCCTACTACGTGTCCGACGCGACCACCGCCGACCTCGCGGACACCCTGGACCGCCTGGCCGAAACAGACGGCGCGCCCTTCCACCGGCTCCGGAAGGCGATCGCGGACGGGAGACTCTCGCCGTACGTCCACGACTTCTACTGCGCGCCCTGGTCCTTCCGCCGGCTCCCCGCCGACCTCGCGGTTCTGTTCGAGCGGGCGTCGCTGACCATCATGAAGGGCGATCTCAACTACCGGCGGCTGGTGGGTGACCGGGCCTGGCCGGCCACCACCCCGTTCGCCGACGCGGTCGCGTACTTTCCCGGCCCGGTCGCCGCGCTCCGCACCCTCAAATCCGACGTGGCCGTCGGCATCCCCCCGGCGACCCTGAGAGACCTCGACGCGGACACCCCGAACTGGCGCGTCACCGGCGGCTACGGGCTCCTCCAGGCCGACCTCCGGGAAAGGGGGCCCGGGAGCGGTTCCTGACCTGGTTCCCGACGCATGGATTTGTCGGGGGCGGCTGATAGATGTGCGTTGGAAGCCGTCCCGTCGCCGAGAGGAAAAGCGCTGTGAACTGGACCCTGGAAGTGGTGATCGTGCCGGTCTCCGACGTGGACCGCGCCAAGGCCTTCTACGCCGAGCGCCTCGGCTTCACCGTGGACCACGACACCAAGATCGGCGACGACGTGCACGTCGTCCAGCTGACCCCTCCGGGCTCCGGCTGCTCGATCGTGGTGGGAAAGGGGCTCACGGACATGGCGCCGGGCTCGCTCCGGGGGCTGCAGCTGGTCGTCTCGGATCTCCACGCGGCGCGCGCCCAGCTCGTCGAGCGAGGGGTGGAGGTCAGCGAGATCCAGGTCCTCGGCGAGAACCCGAATCCCGCACCGGACCCCCTGGACAACGTCGGATTCGTCTTCTTCAACGACCCGGACGGCAACAGCTGGGCCGTACAGCAGATATCCGCCCGAGGCTAAGCGGCATTCCAGAAGTTCCGCTTGTAACCGGCCGGGAGCCAGGGGCTGGTCCACGGCGCGGCGGTGACCAGTAACTGGTCCGGTGAGCGGG
>NZ_JBEXUE010000395.1:0-9465 GCF_040614275.1 Streptosporangium sp. NPDC006013 | reverse complement strand
GCGTGCACTTCTACACCCGGGGCAAGGTCGTCACCTCCCGCTGGCTCGACCCGAGCCACGGCGGCGTCAACCTCGGCTTCCCCACCAACGGCTAGGAGTTGCCCGGCTTGCCATGTGATCTTGTGGGGTTCTGGACGAACGCCGTGCCCGCCGCCGGTCCTTGCGACAGGGTGATCGTCCTGCTGCCCTACATCGCATTTCTCGCCATCGACGGCCGGGCTGCGAGGTTCACAGGCCAAGCGACACCGGTCTACCCGGAACCCCGCCGGCGATCAGCGCGGCCAACGGCGAGGCGAGGTCACGGGGCGAGAACAGCTCGGCACCGCGGTAGTCGGCGATGTCTCGCAGCCGCCACCAGCGGAAGCCGTCGATGTTCTCGGTGGCGAGTTCGTCGTCGGACATCGCACCTCGGGGCTGGAACGATGCGGTGCGGATCAGGAAGTAGTCGTTGACCACGCCGTCGTAGCCTGCCGCGTGACCGGGTGCGACGACCCGCTGGTGCCATACATGCGGCGGGTCGGAGTCGAACGCCAGCCCTACCTCTTCATGCAGCTCGCGGCGCAGCGCGGCAAGCGGGGTTTCGTCACGCTCGACCCCTCCGCCGGGAGCGGCCCAAACGACCGTGCCGGCCGGCTCAGGAATGGCGAAGCGACACAGCAGGATGCGGTCGTGCTCGTCGAGAACGACCGCCCTGACTGCGTGACGCAGGCTCAACGAAGACATCCGGGCAGGCTATCCGTCTGCCAGTGAACTACACGACCCCTTGGAATCGATCATCTAGAGCGGGAGTTGGTACGCCGCTGCTGGTGTGCGCGGCCTACTGCCCGCTTGCCGCGGGTTGCGGGAGGTCGCGTTTGCCGATGAGGGTCAGCACCAGCGCGATGGTGATGACGGCCAGGCCTGCGGAGCTGTAGAGCACGGCCGATGCGCCGGAGGCGATGGCGTTGCTGAGGAGGTCTTCGACGGTGGCGCGGGCGGTGGCAGGGGTGAGGTCGAGGACGCGTTGGATATCGCCATTGGCGGCGGCGGCGAGGACGGCCTCGCGTGATGCGGCGGGCAGGGACGGTCCGGCGGCGACGATGCCGGCGATGCGGGTGGTGTAGACGGCGCCGAGGACGGCGGTGCCGATGCCGGCTCCGATGGAGGCCAGGCTGGTGATCGTTCCGGCGACCATACCGGCTCGTTCTTTGTCGGTGACGTTCATGGCGACGGCCATCACGGGTGCGCCGGCGATGCCGCCGCCGATGCCCCAGATGAGCAGGGGGACGGTCAGGAGCCACGGTGAGACGGTCGGAGTGAAGGCCAGTGCCAGCAAGGTGGCGCCGACCGCTTTGCAGGCGTAGCCGCTGGCGATGACGTGGCCGGAGGGGAATCGGCTCAGGAGTTTGCCTCCGAGCATTCCCGCTGCCATCTGGGCGAGGAAGACGGGCGTCAGTAGCAGGCCGCTCTGCGTGGGGTTCAGGTGCAACGACCCCTGGAAGTACTGCACGAAGTAGACCGTGCCGCCGATGGTCAGGACGCGGGAGATGAAGACCGCCAGGGCGGCGCCGGCGAAGGCGGGCCTGCGGAACAGGGCGACGTCCAAGGTGGGCGCACCGACCCGGGATTGGAGAAGGAGAAAGGCGGCGAGCAGGACGGCCGCGACCGTGAGCTGCGTCAGTGTCGCCGCCGATCCCCAGCCTTGGTCCTCGCCACGAAGCAGCGCCAGGTTGGCCAGGGCGAGTGAGACGATCAGCAGCGCGGTGCCCGCCCAGTCGATCCGGCCGTGAGCGGCCCGGCCGGAGCCGTCGGCGGGAAGTGTTCGCAGGCAGATCACGAAGGCCGCGACACCGATCGGTATGTTGATCAGGAAGATCGCACGCCAGCTCAGCGTGTCGACGAGGGCACCGCCCAGCAGCGGGGCGATCAGGCCGGCCGCGGTCGCCGCGCTGCCCCAGGTGGAGATGGCCATGTTGCGCCGTTCCCCCTCCAGATGCTGAGAGAGCAGGGGAAGCGCGTTGACCATCAAGATGGCGCCGCCGATGCCCTGTACGGCGCGGGCAAGGTCGAGCAGCGTGGTGGTCGGCGCCGCGCCGCAGACGAGCGACGCGGCGGTGAACAGGGCGATGCCGAGCAGATAGATGCGGCGTCGGCCGATGCGGTCGGAGAGGCTTCCCGCGACCTGGGTCACCGCACCCATGGTGATCATGTATCCGATGATCACCCATTGGATGCCGGCGAGCGTTCCGCCGAGGTCGGCTTGGATCGCGGGCAGGGCGATGGTCACGATCGTCATGTCGATCACGACCAGCGCGGTGCCGGCGATGACCAGGCCGAGAATCGCGCGACCCCGAGCGGCCGTTGGATGGCCGGCGGCCGGCGGGGTCATCGGAGAAATCCGGGGAGATGCGTGTTGGTAAGGCTCACCTAAGTGAGGGTGGCGCAAATCGGGCGTTAAAGTCAACAGTGTGTGAAGTTTAACGGCGGTTATGCTCGGACGGTGCCCCACGATCCCGACAAGGCCGACGCCACCAGCACCGACAGCCCACACCGGCGCCGGCGGCCGCTCACGCGCAAGGGCAGGCCGACCCTGACCAAAGACCTCATCGCCCAGGCGATGCTCGACCTCGCCGGAGTTCACGGCTTCCGGACGGTGACCATGCGGCTACTGGCCGAGCATCTCGGTGTGACGGTGCGAGCCCTCTACAACTACGTCGATGACCGCAGCGAGATCGTGGCTCGCGCGGTTCAGCTGTTCACCGAGCAATGGCCGGCCCCGCGGCCGGAGCCCGAGGACTGGGAACGCAGCATCTGCGAGTACGGCGCCGCGCTGCGCGCGGTCTACCGGCGCTATCCACGCGCCCTGCTGGTGTCGCTGGACGAGCAGATCGACGACCTCGCGATCGGCCAAGACCGCCTTGTCCACACCGACGCCTTCCTCGGCATGCTGCGCACCATCGGGCTGGACATCGCCGAGGCTCAGATCGTGCACCGCGATCTCGCGCTACGCGTCTTCGCGTTCGTCCTGCTCGTGGACTACCGCCAGGACCAGGGCGAGCCGGTCATGCAGCACACTCCCGTTCCGGGGCTCTGGCTGCAGGCACACCCCGGCCTCGCCGTGCCACACCTGCGCGAAGCGGTCGCCGCCGCTCCCCTGATGACCGTGGACGAGGCGTTCGAGCGCACCATGCACGGACTCATCGTCACCGTGCGCGACCTGCTGGCCACCGCACAGCACATGCGCTAGCCATGGCGCCGCGTTCGAGTCTTCGCTGAGATGGCCGAGTCCGAGCGGATCATCCGGGAGAGGTCGCTGGAGGGTCCGACTTCGGCGCGCGAATGCGGCTGCCCCGGTGGCCGCCGGGAGTTCGGGGACCAGTTGGTGATCGACGGGCCGGAATCGGCCGATCGACGACTCCTCAAGAGAGGTTGCGGACTTGCTGGCAATTGAGGCGTTCGAGGCTCGGGAGTCCGGTGAGGGTGATCTGGATGCTTGGTGCCGGGTGTTCGGGGAGGGGCAGGCGGAGCTGTCCGGCGGGGCGGTTGAATCCGGTGCGTTGGCCGAGCGGTTGCGCGCCGAGGTTGGCGGCGGTGCGCGGCGGTGGGCGGCCCGTCAGGCTGGGCGGATCTGCGGGGTGGCGGAGGTGCGGCCGCAGCAGCATGATCCTGCGATCGGGTTTCTTCGCCTGTTCGTGGCGCCATCGGCGCGATGCAGGGGCGTCGGGTCGGAGTTGCTCGCTCGCGTTGTGGCGGATGCGGGTGTGGAGCGGGTTCAGGCGACGGTGTTGGCGGGACCGCCTGGTGAGCCGTTCGTCCGCGGGTGGCGAGTGGTGTTGCGGCTGGAACTGCATGAGCAGCGACTCGATCAGGACGTGCTGAAGCGCTGCTATGAGCTGGCGATGGCCCCTCACCCGGATTACCGGGTGGTGTCCTGGCGGGGTGCGGCGCCCGCGGAATGGGTGTCCTCGTTCGGGCGGGTGATGGGCCATGTGCTCGACGCGCCGGGTGCCGCGCTGCAGATGGCGTCTCGGGCCTGGGACACCGCGGCGGTCCGTGCGTGGGAGGCGGGGACGGACGGGCAGCATCTGCTCGTCTGCGCGGTGGTTCACTCATCCTCGGGCGAGGTCGTCGGTGCCACGGTAACCACGGTCCCGGGTTCGGGAGCGACGGTGGCTGATCAGCACGACACCGCGGTGCTGCCTGGGCACAGGGGCGGCGGGCTGGCCCGCTGGATGAAGGCCCGGCAGACACTGCGCCTGCATGAGTTGTTTCCCAAGGTCGAGTCGGTCACGGTTACGGTGAACCACGAGAACGCGTCGATGCTCGCCGTGAATCGGGCGGTCGGCTACCACCTTGTTCGTGAACGCCTGCTCGTGGAGATGCCGACCCCGCCCATCGGCAACGATCGGGCCCGGAGGCGTCCACCGCCATCCCGTTGATCCGCTCGATCCCGAGCAACCGCTGCGCCGTCGTCACCGGGACGTGGACCTCCTGATCACAGGAGAGCCCGAACGTCTGCCCGACCTCGGCGTACAGGGTGGCTGGGACCATTTCCGCAGGATTGAACGCTAAGGCTCCGCCGCAGGTCAGTTACAGCTTCACCGCCTCCCAGCCCCGGGAGGGCCTGCGACTGCTGGGCGACCCCGCCATACACGATGCTGAGAACGAGGACGAGGCGCTGCTGGCCGATTCGGTCGGTGTCGCGCTGATGGTGGTGCTGGACACGCTGACTCCCGCCGAACGGCTCGCGTTCGTCCTGCACGACGTCTTCGCTCGTCTGGTCGCACCGCGGCCGGCCGAAGGCCGTCTTTACGTTCACCATCAGCGGCGAGAAGATCATCCGCATCGCCATCGATACCGACCCGGACCGGCTCCGCGACCTCGACATCGTCTTTCTTAGCGCCAACGACAAGGAGCGGCAATGAGCCATACCCCCCCCCCGACCGATCCGTAGCGTGACCGGCATGAATCTCAAGCCGTCGTCTTGCACTCTCGCCGTCCACGACGTTGACGAGGTGCTCGGCTTCTACCGAGACGTGCTCGGCTTTGAGGCACACAATGACGTCGAATTCGAGAGGATGCGGTGGGTGTGCGTCGGCCCGCTGTCGCAGCCGGACGTGCAGATCTTCCTCGAATCGCCAGGCGCGGACCCGGGTGCCTCGCCGGCCGACCGGCAGGCGATCGGGGACCTGATGGCCAGGGCCTGCTGGGCCGTCTTGTCTTCGTGACCGACAACTGCGACGCCACCTTCGAGCACATCGAGGCAGCGGGCGCCGAAGTGATGCAAGAACCGATCAACCAGCCCGACGGTGTCCGCGACCGTGCCTTCCTCGATCCCTCCGGCAATACGCTGCGATTCACCCAGCCGTGGCAGGTAGTCCTGGCACTCGCGTCGCGGCAGGCACACGCCGCGAGGTGCCGCCAGGCGCCCTGAACGCGGCCGCGGAAAGGGCGGTCCTGCTTCGGCCACCCTCCTCCGGTCCACCTGTGTCCGGAATCTCTGGAGCACCTCACCGGGAAGCCGGCGTGCGTCGCCCGGGGGGTCACGGTTCGGGTGGGGTCTGATCAGGCCGGTCCAGGCCGGCCCGCAACTCTGCGGTAACCGCGCGCTCTCGTAGCTGGGCGGCCTCGGCACGCAACGCCTGCGCCTGCTCGCGCAGGTCGGACAGCCGCATCTGTTCCATGGCGAGTTGCATTCGCGCCTCGTCGCGTTCGGCCTGCGCCTTGTTCACCTGCGCCGCGGCGTGCTCACGTGCCTCGGCGATCTCCTTGGCCGCGCGCCTGTCGGTCTCGGCCAGCTGTCGTGCCGTCCGTCTCTCCGCCTCGGCCGCCTGTTTTTGCGCCCGGGCGGCCTGGGCGCGTGCCTCAGAGGTCTCGGCTGCGGCCTCGCCACGCGCCCGAGCCTCGGCGTCGGCCCGCGCCATCGCCCGATCCCGCTCGGCCTCGATCGCCTTGGCTCGGGCGGCCTCGGCCACAGCGGCCCGTTCGGCCTGGGCTCTGGCCTCCTCGGCCTCCCCCGCCGCCTGGTGTGCCCGATCTCGTTCCACGCGCGCCTGCTCGGCCTGCCGCTGATCCTGTATGGCCTGCGCCCGGGCCGCGCGCACCTCGGCCTCGGCGGTCTCAACCCGCTCGGCCATTTCCCGTACTGCGGCGTCGCGAGCCCGCTCGGCCTGCTCGGCTCTGCGTCTGGCCTCCTGCTCGGCGTGCTTGGCCTGGCGTTCGGTGGTGGCCGCCTCGTGTAGGGCGGCCAGCGCCTGCTCCCTGGCGGTCTCCGCGTCGGCCAGCGCGATGTCACGTTCGGCGTTGGCCTCCTCCACCTGAAGCGTCATCGCATCCCGCTCGCGCCGGGCGTGCTCGGAGGCCTCGCGTGCCAGCCGTACCTGTTCGAAGGCCTGCTCCCGCTCGGTGCGCGCGATCGCCACCCGGGTGTGCGCCTCGGCCTGTACCGCGCTCACCTTGGCCTCCACCCCCGCGGGGCTCAGCTCTTCGGACAGCACCTGCGCCAGCGGCGCTATCGCCGCGATCATTCCCTTCTCCATGCGCTCGTAGAACTCCTCGGCTCTGGCCAGCGCCCCCTCAAGTCCCGGTGTCGCCCGCCGCATCTCGCGTTCGCGCTTGGCCACCGCCTGGCAGTCCCCCTGCGCGCAGTACGCCCTTGGCCGCCCCCGCCCGGGTTTTTGTTCGATCGGTGTCCCGCAGTGCTTACACGGCGTCACCGCGCCCGACTCTCGCATGACCTCAGCGTAGCATCCTTGATTTTCCAGAAATTCAAAATCAATAAATAAGATCTGTTGCGCCTACCACGTGCGAAGGTAACTACCGGGAATGTGAATTCCCGCAAGTTAGGATCTGTGAGGCCCATGGCGGCCGCTGCAAATCTGCAGCGGGATGTCAGTAGAAATCTGCATGAGGTGTCAGTGCGCAGGTCAGAGCACTTTTCGGCTGCCGATGATCACCTGTGGTGATCTTCTCTGAGGCCGCGGCACGTCGGTGGAGGCGTCTGCGGGGTACAGGTCGGCGTTGCGCAGGATGTGTTGTCACGCTGGCGGCCTTCGGCCTAGCGCCGGACCATGATCCGGGCGCGGCTTGGCTCAGCGATGACGGCCTAGGCGACGGTGGCGGGATTCGCCGTTACGTCAGCACAGAGATTCTTCGCTGCTAAAGGTCTCGGCGTCACTGACATCACATGACGTTTTCGGGACGGCATGACGAGGAGAAAGATGCTCTGACCTGCTGGTTCGTCATCTGCTGTCAGTGGAAATCGTCATCAGGATGTCAGTGACGCCTCTGCCGACGACGGGTGGTCCATCGGCTCGGACGCCCGTCTTTTCGCCTGGTCAGGCTCGATGCCCGACCCCCTTGGGCCGGGGTGGGGCGCGGTGTCGGGAGAGGCGTTCTCCGGTGCCGACGGCCGCCGTGGCGGAAGGGCGTGAGCGTCTCAGGGACGCTCAGAGAAGTCCTCGCGATGCGCAGGGGTCGGCTCGCTCCAGCCTCCCGCGTTCGGCGATAAGGTCATCCCTCAGCCAGCGGCGACGGGTAACACGCGGACCGACGCAGGTCACAAGCATGCTTTGGCGGGTCAGGCCGACGAAGGCCAGGGCGGTGTCGTCCGGTTTTGTGCGGGTTACAGGCCGACGCCTCGCATGGCGTTGTCGCGCCAGCGGTCGACGGCGCGGATGTAGCGCAGGACGACCGGGGAGGCGGGGGCCCAGCGGCCGTGCTTGGCGATGACGGAGACGGGGACGCCCGCGGCGTAGGCGACGGTGGCGCCGCCGGCGCGCAGGCTGTGCGCGGTGAAGGCCTCCGCACCGGGGACGGCGGCGCGGATGGCGAGGTCGCGGACGATGACGTTGACGGCGTCGGCGCCCAGCCGGGGGCCGAGGTTGCCGTGTCGGTCGACGCGGCGCAGCAACCGCCCGGAGGTCTGTCCTGCCTCGGCGAGCACGGCGATCCAGTCGCTCCAGACGGCGACGGGGTCGGTCAGGGGGTGGCTGCCGCGCGGGATGGCGATGGTCTCGCCGCGGCTGTCCTTGTCGGTTTTGGAGGTGCGGATGGTGACCTCCAATCCATCGGGAACCTGCCGAACGTCGTCGCAGGTCAAGGCGATGAGTTCGGAGCGGCGGCCCATCAGGGCCAGGCCCAGCACCAGCAGGAGCCGGTCGCGCAGGCCGATGCGGGTGCCCAGGTCACAGGCGCTGACCATGGCGCGCAGCGCGTCGATGCCCACCGGTGGAGCTTCGCGCTGGCCACGGGTTCCGGTCTCGGCGCGGGCGCGTTTGTAGGCGCGCAGCGCCAGGCGGGCGGCGTCGGTGGCGGGCTGGTTGGGGTGGCCGGCCAGGCGGTGCATGGTGCGCACGCAGGCGATGGCCTGCTCGATGCTGGCCGGAGCCCGATCGGTCGCGCACAGCGTCTCGACGTATTCGGCCAGCGTGTGGCCGGTGGCGGGCAGCTCGACCCGGCCGTGCTCGATGCACCAGGTGGAGAAAGCGGTCCATTGGCGTTCATATGCGCGCCGGGTGTTGGGGGGTACGCCGTCGGCGATGCGGGCCCGGGCCTCGTCGCTGAGCGCGTAGTCCGCCGCGGTGTACTGCCTCTCACCGGCGGTCGTGATCGCGTTTCCCGCACCCTGCTCCCCCACTCGGACGACCTGCCCGGTGATCGGCTCCTCGTGATGCCCGTCATACGTCACTCGGCAGCCTCCGGAAGCCTCGTTTTGGGGGCCGTTCTGACCCGCGATAAGGAAGATTATCGCGGGTCAGTCCAAACTCGCATCATCTTAGAATTTCCGTTCTGTTACGAACGAAATTCAATCGTTTGCGAACGGTACGCTGCTACTCTCGTCGAGTGATCAATGACCCTTCCGGCGCGCCCGAACCCCTCGCGAACCCCGACGTGAACAGCGATGACTCCGATACGGGGCGTATGTGTGCCCGCTCGGGGTGCGCCAACCGGCTGGAGTCCACCGGCCGGCGCAGCGGCCGCCCGGCCTTGTACTGCGGGGACGCCTGCCGCGCCGCCGCGTACCGCGCCCGCACCGCCGCCCACACCCCAGTGGTCGCCGAGGCGCTGCGTCGGACCGGTGCGCTGAGCGGCGATCTGCTGAGTGCGGGCGAGCAGTGGAGCGCCCAGCTGGCCGCCTTCACCGAGGCGCTCCAGACCGCGACCACCGGCGCGCTCACCCAGATCGACGCCGCTGAGCAGGCAGCCGAAGAGGCCCGTGCCGCCGCCGCGGCTGCCGAGCAGCGCGCCACCGAACGCATCACCGCCGCCGAACGACGCGCCAGCGCCGCCCACGACAGCGCCGAGGCCACCATCACCGCAGGTGAGAAGGCCATGGAGAAGGCCGCCGCGGCGCAACAGCGCGCCGAGGAGTCCGAACGCGCGGCCTGGCGCACGGCCGGCGAGCACGAATCCGCCCGCGCCCGTGCCCTAGAGCGAGCTGACCGTCTCGACCACGCTGTTGGCGAACACCGCGCGCAGCAGCGT
>NZ_JBEXUE010000394.1:0-9508 GCF_040614275.1 Streptosporangium sp. NPDC006013 | reverse complement strand
TCCCCCCCCCGCCGCACTCCCTATCCCCGCGCGGCCACCCCGGCGGCCGACGGGCGGCCACCGCCCGCCGGGGGCGGTGGCGGCGCCGGGGGCCCCGCGGGGGGCCGCCCCCCCGGCGGCCCCACCCGCCGGCGCGGCGCGCCGGGAGGCGGGCGCCGGGAGGGACCCCGCGATTGTCCGGGGCGGTGCCGTGCCACATGATGGACCCGGCAACCGAGTGATGTTCTGGCGGAGGGTCTCAAATGGACGGTATCCCGCTTCCCGGTGAGTTCGGTGAGCGTGCACGCGACATTCTGGCCGGGCGGATCGCGCCGGTCCCCGCGCGAGATGCCGCCACCGTGGTCATCCTCCGCGAGGACGCCGGTCAGGTGGAGGTCTACCTGCTGAGGCGCAAGGCGAGCATGGCCTTCGCCGCCGGGGCCTACGTCTTCCCCGGCGGGTCGGTCGACCCGCGCGACACCGACCAGGAGATCACCTGGGCCGGTCCTTCGCCCGCGGCCTGGGGCGAGGTCTTCCGCGCGGACGAGCAGACCGCGCGGGGCCTGGTGTGCGCCGCCGTGCGGGAGACGTTCGAGGAGTCGGGGGTACTGCTGGCCGGGCCGTCCGCGGAGTCCGTCGTGGCCGACACCACCGGTGACGACTGGGAGGCCGACCGGCTCGCCCTGATCGACAGGACCCTGTCCTTCGCCGACTTCCTCGGCAGGCGCGGCCTGGTCCTCCGCTCCGACCTGCTCCGCCCCTGGGCCCACTGGATCACTCCCGAGGTGGAGAACAAGCGCTTCGACACCCGCTTCTTCGTCGCGGCGCTCCCGCCGGGCCAGCTCACCCGCGACGTCGGCGGCGAGGCCGACCAGGTGGTCTGGGTCCGGCCCGCCGACGCGCTCGGCCAGGGGAGGGCGGGCCAGATCTTCCTGATGCCCCCGACTCATCGCACGCTCACCGAGCTGTGCGCCTACGACAAGGTCTCCGAGACGCTCGCGGCCGAGCGTGAGATCGTGACCTTCATGCCCAAGATCGCCGAAGTGGACGGTGAGATGCGCATCGTGCTCGACGACGACTACGAGTTCGGCGGTTCGCGGTGAGCGGGCTGCGGATCCCCCTGGAGGGGCCCGACGGTGCGGGTACGGAGCACGCGCTCAACCTGCTCGCCCCCAACCCCTCCGAGATGACCCTGGACGGTACCAACACGTGGGTGATCGGCCTCGGTGAGGAGGTGCTGGTCGTCGACCCCGGTCCCGATGACGAGGAGCACCTGGCGCGGGTCGCCGGCCATCTGGAGGGCCGCCGGGTCGCCACGATCCTGCTGACCCACGGGCACCACGACCACAGCGGCGGTGCCGCGAGGTTCGCCGGGCTGGTCGGCGCGCCGGTCAGAGCGCTGGACCCCGCGCACCGGCTGGGTGAGGAGGGGCTGGGCGATGGCGACGTGCTCACCGTCGGGGACCTGGAGCTGCACGTGGTGGGCACGCCAGGCCACTCGTTCGACTCGCTCTGCTTCTGGTTGCCGCGGGACAGGGCGATCCTCACCGGCGACACCGTGCTCGGCCGCGGCACCACCGTGATCGCCTCGGACGGTGACCTGGCCGACTACCTGCGCTCCCTCGACCTGCTCAGAGCGAGGGCCGAGCAGGTCGGGGCGGAGGCGCTGCTGCCCGGTCACGGTCCGGTGCTCCCCGACCCGATCGGCACGCTCGACGGCTACGTCGCGCACCGGCGGCGGCGGCTGGACCAGATCCGGGAGGCCAGGGAACGGGGGGCGACGACGCCCCGCGAGATCGTCGAGATCGTCTACGCGGAGGTGGACAGGTCCCTCTGGTTCGCCGCCGAGATGTCGGTTCGCGCGCAGCTCGCCTATCTGGACGGCTAGGCCCGCCTCTGGCGGACCCCGCCGTGCTGAGGGCCGGCCGGACAGGGCGTCGTGAACTGGAGGGAGAGGCCGCGGCGAGGTCCCGCCGGGCAGCGGGGGACGGGGCCCGTCAGCGCGAGCGGTTGTGCAGCCGCTCCAGGTCCATGATGACCACGGCCTTGGCCTCGATGCGCAGCCAGCCGCGCTGGGCGAAGTCGGCCAGCGCCTTGTTCACGGTCTCACGGGAGGCGCCGACCAGCTGGGCCAGCTCCTCCTGGGTGAGGTCGTGGTGGACCCGCACGCCGTCGTCGACCCGCTGGCCGAAGCGGTCGGCCAGGTCCAGCAGGGCCTTGGCCACCCGTCCCGGAACGTCGGTGAAGACCAGGTCGGCCAGCACGTCGTTGGTACGGCGGAGGCGCTGGGCCAGGGCGCGCAGCAGGTGCAGGGCGACCTCGGGACGACCGGTCAGCCAGGGGCGCAGGTCGTCGTGTCCGAGCCCGGCCAGCAGGACGTCGGTCAGCGCTGTGGCGGACGCCGTACGGGGACGGGGGTCGAACAGGGAAAGCTCGCCGAACATCTCACTCGGACCGAGCACGCTGAGCAGGTTCTCCCGGCCGTCGGGTGCGGTGCGGGAGAGCTTGATCTTGCCTTCGAGCACCACGTAGAGGCGATCCCCGGTCTCGTTCTCGCTGAAAAGGGTCTGCCCTTTGGCGAGGCGTACCTCGGAGATGCTCGTACGCAGCGCGGCCGCGCTCTCACGGTCGAGCGCGGCGAACAGAGGGGCCTTTCCCAGCACGTCGTCGAAGTTCACAGTGCCTCCCGTTTCACGGCTCACGCAGTCATTGTGACCCATCCCACCGAGCGACTCTGCGGGGGGCCTTGAGCGTAGGCTGTCGGAGTGCTCCGCAATGTCAGCCCCGGTGGTGAATCCCGGCTCGCTCTGGTCCGTCGAGCTCGGCGAATGGACCGAATCCTGGCGGAGGCCTATCCCGACGCCCATTGCGAGCTCGACTTTCGCGACCCTCTCGAGCTGTTGGTCGCGACCATCCTGTCCGCACAGTGCACGGACAAAAGGGTCAATACGGTCACTCATGCTCTTTTTGTGAAATATCCCACAGCAGAAGACTACGCCGGTGCGGACCGGGCCGAGTTGGAGGAGATCATCCGGCCCACCGGGTTCTTCCGGGCCAAGGCCAACAGCATCATCGGCATGGCCCAGGCCCTGTGCGAGCGCTTCGGCGGCGAGGTCCCCGGGAGGCTCAATGACCTGGTGACCCTGCCGGGGGTCGGCCGCAAGACCGCCAACGTGGTGCTCGGCAACGCCTTCGGGGTGCCCGGCATCACCGTGGACACCCACTTCCAGCGGCTCACCCACCGCTTCCACTGGACCTCGGAGACCGACCCGGTGAAGATCGAGCGGGTCGTCGCCGAGCTCATCCCGAAGCGCGACTGGACGATGATGTCCCACCGCCTGATCTGGCACGGTCGCCGCGTCTGCCACGCCCGCACGCCGGCCTGCGGAGTCTGCCCGCTCGCCGCGCTCTGCCCCTCGTACGGCATCGGCCCCACGGATCCCGTCCAGGCCGCCAAGCTGGTGCGCCCCGGCCCCTTCTCGTGATCTTTTCCGCACCGCTGTGCTAAGACCGCCTCCGGGTCCTGACGGATCCGCTGACATCCCGCCGGTGCCGGGAAGCGCGGGGCGGGACGCCGTGTTGCAGAGGACCGGAGGTGTGCCCGTGGAAGAGGTTCCCGGATGGTTGGAAACGCTGGCGGAGCGGGTCGCGGGAACGCCGGTGCCCCCGATGCTGCGCCCGCCGGCGTCCGGCGGGCGGTCGGCCGCGGTGCTGCTGCTCTTTGGTGAGGGGCCACTCGGTCCGGACGTGCTGCTCATCCAGCGGAGCTCGAACGGGCGCACACACGCCGGTCAGCCCGCGTTCCCGGGCGGCGGGGTGGACCCGGAGGACGACGGCCCGATCGCCGCGGCGCTGCGCGAGGCCGCTGAGGAGACCGGTCTCGATCCGACGGGCGTCCGGGTGATCGGGACCATGCCCGAGCTGTACGTGAGCCGCAGTGACAACCGGGTGACCCCGGTGCTGGCCTGGTGGCACACGCCCTGCGTGGTCCACGCGGCCTCGCCGGACGAGGTGGAGTCGGTGGAGCGGATCCCGATCCGCGAGCTCGTCGATCCGGCCAACCGGATCAGGCTGCGCCATCCGAGCGGTTACTCGGGGCCGGCGTTCCGGGTGCGCGGGCTGCTGGTGTGGGGGTTCACCGCGGGAGTGCTCGACACCGTGCTCGGCCGTTCGGGTTTCGAGCTTCCCTGGGATCGTTCACGGATCGAGGACATCCCGCCCGACGTCCTCAACCTCGCGTCCCGTTGACAGGGCCAGACCGAGGCGAGCCCAGTCGGCCACATCCCCGTCGGGATCGAGGGTCAGCCGTCTCAGCGCGGCCAGGCCCGTCGGGTCGGGTGGGCTGCCCATGATGTTCGGCAGCGCGTAGGCGGCCCCGTACCTGATCCGGGGGTCGGCGTGTTCGGAGAGGGCGATCACCGACGGCAGCGCGCGGCGGTCCCTGAGGTGGCCGAAGGCGATCAACACCGAGTAGAGCACCAGGCAGTCGTCCTCGCCGACGGACAGGGCGCGGAGCACCGGCAGCGTCCGGTCGACGAAGCCGAGTCGTCCCAGGATGTCGACCCCGAGCATCCGCTCGGCCGCGGTTTTTCCCGAGCAGAGTCTTCGTGCCGCGGTGAAGGTCTCCAGATCGCCCCGTTCCTGCAACCGGGTGATCGCGCGCCAGCGGGCCGCGCCCTCCTGATCTCGCTCCCGTAGCGCGGTCTCGATGAGAGACGCCACGGTCGCCGCTCCTTCGATCATCGCCATCCGGCCACGATAACCGCAGAGACCTCGCAGAAGGTGTGCACGCGCGGGGCAGGGGCTGGATACCGTAAGGGAGTGAGCGGTGATCTCCTCGACCTCATCCTGATCGCCCTGATGGTGGCCTTCGCGGTGTCGGGATACCGCCAGGGGTTCATCATCGGGGCCCTGAGCTTTGTCGGTTTTGTCGGTGGTGGCCTGCTGGGCATGTTCATCGCCCCGCCCATCGCCGGAGCGGTGGTCGACGGTGAGACCGAGCGGGCGCTGCTGGCGATCGTCATCGTCTTCCTCGCCGCCACGATCGGTCAGTTCGCGTCGTCGACGATCGGCGCGGTGGTCCGCAGCCATGTCACCTGGGAGCCCGCCAAGGTCGTCGACGCGGTCGGCGGCACCTTCGCGAGCGCCTTCTCGGTGCTGATCATCGCGTGGCTGATCGGCTCGCTGATCACCTCCTCGCAGTTCACGCTGCTCGGGGAGCAGGTCAGTAAGTCCCTGTTGATCAAAACGGTCGACCAGACGATGCCGAAGCTGGCCAGGGACCTGCAGAAGCCCTTCAGGGACTTCATCGACACCTCCGGCTTTCCCAGGGTGTTCGACGGCATAGCGGGCGGCCAGTTCGTCGAGGTCGCGCCACCCGACCGGAGCGTGACGAAGAGCGCGGCGCTCACCCGGGCCCGCCGGGGCATCGTCAAGGTCCAGGGCGTGGCCTCCAGTTGCCGCAAGCACATCGAGGGCACCGGGTTCGTCTACGCCCAGGACAAGATCATGACGAACGCGCACGTGGTCGCCGGGGTCGACCAGGACCTTCAGGTCATCGACCATCTCAACAACGTCCACTCGGCCCAGGTCGTGCTCTACAACCCCGACAGGGACATCGCGATCCTGCACGTCCCCGATCTGGACCTGCCGATCCTGCGCTTCGACGGCACGGCCAAGAAGGACGACGACGCCATCGTCGCGGGCTTCCCGCACGGCGAGGGTTACACCATGAACCCGGCCCGGATCAGGGACCGGCAGAAGGCTCAGGGTCCCAACATCTACGAGCACAAGACCGTCAACCGGGATGTCTACTGGATCCGCGGCCTGGTCCGGCAGGGCAACTCCGGCGGGCCGCTGCTCACCCCCGACGGCAGGGTCTACGGCGTCGTCTTCGCGGCGGCCACCGACAGGGCGGAGACCGGCTTCGTGCTGACCGCCGCCGAAGTGGCGCCGGACGCCGAAGACGGCTCCAAGCTGTCCAACCGGGTGAACACCCAGGAGTGCACCCGGAGCTGATCAGGCCGCGGACGTCCCATCCGGTGCGGCCCCCGGATCCGCCCCCCTGTGGGGAACCCGGTGCCGGATCAGGTCTCTGATCACGGCGATGGCCGCTTCGGCGTCCAGGTCGTCCAGCTTTCCGACCGCCACGGCCATCTCCTCGTACGGCGTGCCGTACCGGCTGATCCGGTCGGCGCCCCGGGCGAACAGCGTCGCGGCTCCGCCGCGGTTGCCCCGCTGCAGGTGGGTGAGGCCCACGCAGATCTGCGCCAGCCCCTGCCACAGCTCGCGCTCCTGGGCGGGGGAGTTCTTCCAACGGCCTTCCAGCACCTCGTGGGCGTGGAACGGGCGTCCCTCGCCGAGCAGCCTGTGAGCCTCGGAGACGGCTTCCTCCGCGCTTGGCGCGTAGTCGTCCGGGATGCGTTCCACGCCCTCCGCGCCGTACGGGAGCGGCCTCCCGAACGCGTCGCGAGGACGCCGGTTGCGCGGTCTCCCGTCGGCGTCCCGGTCCCGCCCGTTCACCGGTCGGGCTCCGGATCGGACAGCCAGGCGACGAGCTCGGCGTCGAACTCCTCCGGGCACTCCTCGTGCGGGAAGTGCCCGGCGCCCTCGATCAGCCGCCACCGGTAGGGGGCGGCCACGTAGCGGCCCGAGCCCTGGGCGGTGCGGGGCAGGACATGCCGGTCGAACGCGCCGTGCACCTGCAGAGTCGGTACGTTGATCTGGGCGCGCATGGCCCTGGCGTAGCGCCACCCGTCCGGGCGGAGCTGGGAGCGGCCGAACCAGCGGTGGTACTCCAGCGCGCAGTGCGAGACGTTGGGGATGCGGAACGCGTCGCGGTAGGTCTTCGCCACCTCCTCCTGCGGCCAGCCGGGAGCCGACCACTTCTCCAGCAACTGCCCCACCATGGCGCCGGAGTCGGCGGTCAGGCGTCGCTCGGGAAGCAGCGGCAGCTGGAATCCCAGCGCGTAGCGAGCCGCCCTGAACTGGCCGAACGGCTCGGTGAACAGCGCGGTGCGGAGCCGGCGGGGATGCGGCGCGGAGACGGTGACCAGCCGCAGGACCGCCTTCGGGTCCTTCACGGCCATGGTCCAGGCGAGCAGCCCGCCCCAGTCGTGGCCGACGACGATCGCGGAGCTCTCGCCCAGCGCCCTGACCAGCCCGGCCGCGTCGGCGGCCAGGGTGTACAGGTCATAGCCACGGGGCGGCTTGTCACTGGCGCCGTAGCCACGCAGATCGACGGCGACGGCGCGGTAGCCCGCTGCCGGAAGCGAGACGAGTTGGTTGCGCCAGCTCCACCAGAACTGCGGGAATCCGTGGAGCAGTAGTACGAGGGGGCCCGTACCGGCCTCCACGACGTGGAAGCGGGTGCCTCCGGCATGGACCGAGTGGTGGGTCCACGGACCCTCCAGCCTGACCATGGACTCGTCGGGTCTGCTCACTGGCCCGGTCTCACCGGATCGCGGTGGCCGCCCACCTGACCGGCCGTGACCGGAGCGGCGGGAACGGCGTCGACCTCGGCTCCGCTCTTGATGGTCTTGAGCGAGTTCAGGGTCCGCCGCATTCCGGTCAGGCCCTTGAGTCGCCGGATGCCGACGAAGACCAGCAGCCCGGCCACGATCAGATAGAACACGGTGACGATCAGGAAGGCGAGCCAGGTCCACAGGCCCGCGGCGACCAGGCCGTAGGCGATCGCGAACGAGGCGAGGATCAGGCACAGGTGGGCCATGAACGCCGCGGCGCCGAAGAGACCCGCCGCCACGCCGACCCGCTTGGCATCGAACCTGAGCTCTGCCTTGGCCAACTCGATCTCGGCGCGGACCAGTGTGGATATGTGGTCACTGGCCGCAGCGACCAGTGCGCCCAGCGACTCCTCCTGTGGCTCCGCGGGCGGAATATGTGTCATGGACGGTCTCCTATCGAGGGCCTCTGTCAAACATCATGCTGCGCCCTGAGGCGGTCGTGCACGCACACCCGCGGCGGGATCGTCACCGGAGCCGGTGTCGCGAGCACCACTGTGGTTATCGCGCATGTGTCATCGAATATCTGCGTCGTCAAGACTTCAGACTTTAGTCCGGCCGTACCGGGTTGGTGAGGTCCCGGCCGTCCGGTGGCGGGAATCCGCACCACCGGGCGTGCCTTCGGGCCGGCCGGACGTGGAGGCCGGGCAGGATCGCCGACTGGTTCTCCGCCCGCCGTCCTTGATCAGGGCGGCGGCGGGCTGTTTCGGTTCCGGCGCCGGGCGACGACACCGGTGGGGAGGTTGTCACGGCCGGGGGCCACCCCGGCGGCGGGCCGGCGAACATCGCGGCGGCGATGGAGGAGCCGGCCCCGGGTGGGCCAGAGGTCCTGGTCCACCCGGGTCATCCGGTTCGCTCAGTCCTCGCCCTTGGCGCTGGGCAGCTTCTCCGAGATGAGGTTCATCACCGTGCTGTCGGCCAGGGTGGTGACGTCGCCGATGCTGCGGTTCTCCGCCACGTCGCGCAGTAGACGCCGCATGATCTTGCCGGAGCGGGTCTTGGGCAGCTCGGGCACCACCAGGATCTGGCGGGGCTTCGCGATCGGGCCCAGTGTCTTGGACACGTGGGCGCGGAGTTCGGCGGCGATGTCCGCACCTTCCACGGCATCGCCGCGCAGGATCACGAACGACACGATGGCCTGCCCGGTCACCGGGTCGGTCGCCCCGACCACGGCCGCCTCCGCGACCTTCGGGTGGGAGACCAGCGCCGACTCGACCTCGGTGGTGGAGATGTTGTGCCCGGAGACGAGCATGACGTCGTCCACCCGGCCGAGCAGCCAGATGTCGCCGTCCTGGTCCCTCTTGGCGCCGTCGCCCGCGAAGTACATGCCCTCGAAGCGGGACCAGTAGGTGTCGATGTAGCGCTGGTCGTCGCCCCAGATCGTGCGGAGCATCGACGGCCACGGGTCGCGGATCGCGAGGTAGCCGCCACCGCCGTTGCCGACGCTTCGGCCCTGGTCGTCGACCACGTCGGCGGTGATGCCCGGCAACGGGCGCATGGCCGCGCCGGGCTTGCCCTCGGTGACGCCGGGCAGCGGGCTGATCATGATGGCGCCGGTCTCGGTCTGCCACCAGGTGTCGACGACCGGGGTACGGTTGCCGCCGATGTGCTCGCGGTACCAGACGTACGCCTCGGGGTTGATCGGCTCGCCGACGCTGCCCAGGATCCGCAGAGACGACATGTCGTACTTGGCGGGGATGTCGTCGCCCCACTTCATGAACGTGCGGATGGCGGTCGGGGCGGTGTAGAGCAGCGTGACCCCGTACTTCTGCACGATCTCCCAGAACCGGCCGCGGTGCGGGGTGTCCGGAGTGCCCTCGTAGATGACGCTGGTCGCGCCGTTGGCCAGCGGGCCGTACACGATGTAGGAGTGGCCGGTCACCCAGCCGATGTCGGCGGTGCACCAGTAGACGTCCACCCCCGTCGCCGGCGAGATCTGGTACCGCGAGTACAACGACGGCATCACGCTCTCCGACCCTGCCCCGGACGTCGAGTCGGCGTCTCTGCGG
>NZ_JBEXUE010000393.1:0-9569 GCF_040614275.1 Streptosporangium sp. NPDC006013 | reverse complement strand
CGAGGACAGCGGCAGGGTGGGCGGTGTGGGTGACGCGGTCGCCCGCCTGCTGCGCGACGCCGACGTCGACGTCCCGGTCCGCACCTACGGCATCCTCCGCGCCGGCCGCGAGGTCACCGTCTCCGAAACCACCCCGCGCCCACGGCTACGCGACTGCCGCTGCAAAGGCCTCGCCAATACCTGCATGTCCCCCTGCGTCGGGCCGTAAGAAATCGCACCACCGCGCGGGATGGCTCCGCACACCAACCCGCGAACCGTCACCGGGACTTCCGGCCGCGACCACTACGCGTCAAGAGACGTCCACCAGGATCGGTTCTCCTGATACCAGGTGATGGTGCCCGCGAGACCTTCTCTGAAATCGATCATGGGTTCGAACCCGATCTCCTCGGTGATCTTCCTGTGGTCGATCGAGTACCGATGGTCCTGAGCCCGCCGGTCTGCCACGTAGCGGACTCGGTCCCAATCGGCCCCGGCCAGCTCGAGCAGCAGGCCGGTCAGCTCACGGTTGGTGAGTTCTATCCCGCCGCCGATGTTGTAGATCTCGCCGGCGCGGCCCTTGTCAAGGACCATGGAAATGCCGCGGCAGTGGTCGTCGACGTGCAGCCATTCGCGGATGGCGCCGCCGTCGCCGTGCAGCGTGAGGTCGCGCCCCTGGAGCAGGCGGGTGACAAAACGAGGAATGATCTTCTCCGGATGCTGCCGGGGTCCATAGTTGTTGGAGCATCGGGTGATCGACAAGTCCAGGCCGTAAGTGCGCCAGTGCGATCGGGCGAGGCAATCGCTGGCCGCCTTCGACGCCGAGTACGGGTTGTTGGGCTCGAGCCGAAACCGTTCCGTCCATGATCCCTGCTCGATCGACCCGTACACCTCGTCGGTGGACACGTGCACGACGCGCTGGATTCCACTCGTCCCGCATTGTTCGAGAAGGCGGTGGGTGCCCATCACATTGGCCCACACGAACGGGTCCGCGTCGTTCACCGCCCTGTCGACGTGCGACTCGGCAGCGAAATGCACGACTCCGTCGTGTCCGGGCAGGAGATCAGCCAGCAGCTCCCGGTCGCAGATGTCGCCACGCACGAAGGTCAACTTCGGATGTGCCTCGGGCAGGTTCTCCCTCCTGCCGGCGTAGGTCAACTTGTCCAGAACGGTGACTCGGGTGTCCTCGTGGCCGGGATATCGGCCGTCCAACATTGACCGTACAAAATGGGATCCGATGAACCCAGCTCCGCCAGTGACCAGGATTCGCATCTGATACTCCTTCATCCGCGTTACCTGCCTCGCCTCTGGCGGACAACTCGGACGGAAACACGGTGTCGGCGATCATGTGATTCCCCCAGATCAAGGGGTTTCTTTCAGGTGATTGTGCCTCAGCCGATCAGGTAATTCCCCTAGTGTTGGCGGACGTAAGCTCCGACCGCCAGCTGATCGAGGACTTGTCGTGAGCTGTCGAAAGGACTTCCGCCAGATCGAGCGCGGTGGCCACGACGGCTGGGCAACACGATGGGTGGAAGGAGAGAACGCTGATGGACTCCACCGGCCGCTGCCTGGTGTGCGGGACCAACCGTCTGGAACAGGTGGTCTCGCTCACCCCGACTCCGCCCGCCAACGACATCGCGCCCACGGCCGAGGCGGCCCGATCTCAGCACCGGTACCCATTGGACCTCGTGCGCTGCGCCGGGTGCGGCCTGGTCCAGCTTGTGGACGTCATTCCCCGATCGGTACTGTTCGCCGACTACCGGTACGCCACGGGTGCCGCTCCTGCCCTCGTCGACCACTGCCGTGCGCTGGCCACCCGGGTCACGGATCGGCTGGAGCTGGCCGCCGGGGCGAAGGTGCTCGAAATCGGCTCGAACGACGGCACGCAACTGAGCTTCTTCGCCGAGCGCGGCATGCGGGTGCTCGGTGTCGACCCGGCGGTCGAACTCGGGGTCTACGCGCAGGAGCAGGGAATTCCAACGCTGACCGCGCATTTCGGTGTGGAGTCGGCCGAGAAGATACTGAGTGACATCGGGCCCGTTGACGCGGTGTTGGGCAGCAATGTGCTCGCCCATGTCAACGACGTGAACGGAGTTCTCCGCGCGATCCGCCTGCTCCTCAAACCGGGTGGCTGCGCCGTCATCGAGGTCGCGCACGTCCTGCCGATGGTCCAGCACGGTATCTTCGAGTTCGTCTACCACGAGCACCTTTCGTACTTCTCCCTGCACGTGCTGGCACAGGCGGCCGAGGCGAACGGGCTCGCGGTGTCCGACGCCGAGCTCATCTCGACCCAGGGAGGCTCGTTGCGCTGCTGGATACGCCGCGATGACGAGGCCCGCCCCTCGACGGCCGGATTCGACCGGATCCTGCAGGCCGAGGTCGACGCGGGGGTGCCCGACGGCAGTTTTCTCGACGGCTTCGCGGACCGCATCGACCGGGTCTGCACGACCCTCAACGACGTGCTGGGCGGCCTGTCGAGAGTCGGTCGGCGGATCTGCGGGTACGGCGCGTCGGCGCGGGCCGTCACCCTGCTCTCCCAGGCCGGAGTGGGCGGTGAGATCGCCTGGATCGTCGACGACAACCCGCGCAAGGTGGGCAAGTACACGCCGGGCGACGGTATCCCCATCGTGAGCTCCGAGCGGTTGGCCGCGAACGCGGCCGACTACTGCGTGCTGTTCGCCTGGAACTTCGAGGCCAGCATCCGCGCCCGGTCGGCGGCGTTCGCGGCAGCCGGCGGCGCGTTCGTCGTGCCGTTCCCGGAGCTGTCCATCAAGTGAAGTGGTTAGCCGGATGATCCCATTGGCCTGGAATGTCGCATGACGATCGTCTGGAGGGACTGACGTGCACGTCCTGGTCACCGGAGGTCTGGGCTATCTCGGCCATGCGGTCACCCACGATCTTCTCGCCGCCGGTCACCAGGTCACCGTCCTGAGCCGGAGCCGCGCGGACGTGCGACGGCATGCCGACGCCGGCCTGGTGGAAGGCGATGTCCGGGACCGCGGCCGAATCCGGGAGATAGTCGCCGCCGGGCGCTTCGACGCGGTATGCCACCTCGCCGCGGTGTCCCGAGGACGGGACTCGTTCGCCGACCCGCTGACGTACTACGACGTCAACGTGGTCGGCACCCTCAACCTCCTTATGGCGCTCGACAACGTCCGTGAATCGGTGCCTCCGGCTCGATTCGTGTTCGCATCGACCGACAAGGTTTACGGCTCGCAGTACGTCGGCGCCCTGGGCGAGGATCTGGACCCCCGCCCGGAAAGTCCCTACGCGGCATCGAAGGTCGGGGCGGAGCAGCTCGTCGCGGCGTACGCCGCCACTGGAGCGATCGGCGCGATCACGCTGCGGTGCTTCAACATCGCCGGTACGGCCCATGGGCGCACCGACACCGACACCGCGCGTATCATCCCGAACGTATTCCGCGCGCTCACCGGCGAGTTGCCGTACATCACACTCAACGGCGACGGATCCGCGGTCCGCGACTTCGTCCACATCCTCGACGTGGCGGCAGCGATGCGGCTGTCGCTCGCCGCCGTGAGGGTGGGCGAGCACCGCGTCTACAACATAGGGAGCGGCACCGCGTCCAGCATGGCGCAGGTCGTGGCGACGGCGGAAGCTGTGACCGGCCTTCAGCTGCCGGTCCGAAAGGCGCCGCCCAAGCCGGAGCCGCAGATCCTCACGGCCGACAACAGCCGCGCCGTGAAAGAACTCGGATGGCTTCCCGAGCGATCGGGCCTTACCGGGATGATCGCCGACGCATGGAGCATCTGGAACGCCTGACGATCAGCTGTGCGGCCAAGGCCCGCCATACGCTCTCTGCGGCAGGCCCGGTCCCGCCGCTACGCCCCGAGTTCCTTGGCGATCTCCTCGTTCACCGCCTGCTGATGCCGGGTGAGGAAGAAGTGACCGCCGGAGAACACCCTGATACGGAAACGCCCCGAGGTGTGCCGGCTCCAGGACTCCGCCTCCTCGACCGTCGTCCTCGGGTCGGCGTCCCCGGTCAGCACGGTGATCGAACCACTCATGCTCCGCTCCGGATCTCCGCGATAGGTCTCGATCGCGCGGTAGTCACCTCGCAGCGCGGGCAACGCCATCCGGAGGATCTCCTCATCGCCGAGCAACCCGGCGTCCGTGCCGTTCAGCAGCTTGAGCTCGGCGATGATGCCGTCGTCGTCGCGCCGGTGTACCGACTCGTCCCGATGGGTGGACGGCCCTCGGCGTCCCGAGGCGATCAGCGTGTGGGGTGCGTTGACACCCTTCCGCTCAAGCCGGCAGGCCACCTCGAAGCCGATCACCGACCCCATGCTGTGGCCGAAGAAGACCGTCGGCTTCTCCGACAATGTGATCAGCTCGTCGACGATCCGATCCGCCAGGACACCGATGTCGGTGATGCACGGCTCCCGCAACCGATCCTGCCTCCCGGGATACTGAACGGCCACCACATCGGCCCCCGGCGCGAACCTGGCCGAGACCGGACGAAAGAAACTCGCCGATCCGCCCGCGTGCGGAAAACACACCAGGCGCTTACCCGCCCCCACTGCCGGATGGTAGCGACGGACCCATGCGGTGCTGACGTCGTCCGCGGTACTCACGATCCGTTGACCCCTTCATCTCGCCGAATGCTACTCGGACCAGTGAAACCCATCAGCGACTCGCAAAAACACTAGAAGCCGGGCCGGTGGGCTCAGCCCGAGGCTGCCAACCAGTCCATACGCCACGAACTCCGGTGATTTCCTGGTCTTTCGACATTTAGTGTCACTACCGGCCCTCGCTGCGCGCCGCTGCCGAGTTGCGCCGCCAGGTCGATCGGCTGGCCACCGTCCAGGTGCGCCGGGTACGCGCCGTACAGAGGATGTCATGGACGCAGATAGCGGAGGCCCTCGGGGTCAGCAGGCAGGCGGTATACAGGCGCCTCGGATGGAGGAGGTTCTGCGCGGGCGGGTGCGACTGAGCAGCCTGGGCAGGTGGAACTCGTGGCGGCCGCTGTTCGACCTGGTCCGCCCGCACAAGCGCGTGCTGCTGCTGGGGGGCGTGTTCACCCTGGTGGGGAGCTCCGCCGGGCTGGCGATGCCAATCCTCGCCAAGGGCGTGATCGACGCCTTCGGAAAGGGTGGCGACCTCGCCGGCCCGACCCTCTGGCTGTCGGTGGCGGTCCTGCTGGCGGCCCTGCTCTTGGGGACGGGTCGCTTCCTGCTTGAGCGGATGGGCGAGGGAATCGTGCTGACCTCGCGCATGAGCCTCGTTGATCGCATCCTGCGGCTAAAGGTGGCCGACGTGGACCGGCTCAAGCCGGGAGACCTGCTCTCCCGGGTCAGCTCCGACACCACACTGCTGCGCGCCGTCTGCACGGACGCGCTGGCCAGCTCGGTGAACGCGATCTTCATGTTCCTGGGCGCGGTGGTGCTGATGGCCGTCATCGACGGCCTGCTCCTCATGGTCACGCTCGTGGTGGTCGCCCTGATCGGCCTCATAGCGGCGTCGATCGTGCCGCGCATCGGCCGGGCGTCGCTCCAGGCCCAGGTGGCCCTGGGCGAGATGGGCTCCGTGCTCGACCGCGCTCTCCAGGCGTTCCGCACGGTCAAGGCCAGCGGGGCCGAGTCGCGCGAGATCGCGATGGTGGGCGTCGCGGCCTCCGAGGCACGTGACCGCGGCGTGACCGCCGCCGCGTGGACCTCGGTCACGAGCGTCGGCACCTGGATGGCCACCCAGCTGGCGTTCCTCGCCGTGCTTGGAGTGGGCGGCGCGCGCGTAGCCAGCGGGTCGTTGGAGATCTCGTCGCTGGTCGCGTTCCTTCTCTACATGTTCTACCTGGTCTCCCCGATCGGGACGCTGATCGAGAACCTCACCCAGATGCAGAACGGCCTGGCCGCGATAATCCGCATCCGGGAGATCTCCGAGCTTCCGTCCGAACCGCCCATCCCCGAGACGCGGGAGCCGGAGAGCACCGCCCCCGTCGGCCTCGTCTTCAGCGGCGTGGTCTTCCGGTACGGCGAGAACCGGTCGATCGTCCACGACCAGGTGGACTTCGAGGTGCCCGCGGGTGGCATGACGGCCCTGGTCGGACCTTCGGGAGCCGGCAAGTCCACGGTCTTCGGGCTCATCGAACGGTTCTACGAGCCACAGGCCGGGAGAATCCTCATCGGCGGCCGGGACATCCGCGAATGGCCACTGGGCGAGCTGCGCGCTTCGCTCGGCTACGTGGAGCAGGACGCCCCCGTCCTCGCCGGCACATTCCGGGAGAACCTCGTCTTCGGGGCGCCTGGCGCCACCGAGGAGGAGATCGCCCACGCCGTGGCCCGCACCCGCCTGGACGATCTGGTCGCCCGCCTGCCCGAAGGCCTCGATACGCCCGTCGGCCACCGCGGTGTCCTGCTCTCCGGCGGGGAGCGCCAGCGGGTGGCCATCGCCAGGGCGCTGCTCCGCAAACCCCGTTTGCTGCTGCTCGACGAGGCCACCTCGCAGCTCGACGCCGTGAACGAGCTGCGCCTGCGCGAGGTGGTGGCCGAGGTGGCGCGGGAGACCACGGTCCTGGTCATAGCCCATCGGCTGTCCACCGTCACCGGCGCCAACCGGATCATCCTCATGGAGGCGGGCCGGGTCCGCGCCTACGGCACCCATGACGAGTTGGTCGACGCCGACGACCTCTACCGCGAGCTTGCCGCGACCCAGTTCCTCGTCACGTCCTGATGCTCCAGGCAGCCGGCGTGGCATTCGTGGCGACAGCCGTGAGGTCACTCCGGTAGGGCACCCGAACCTTCGATCGCGAGATCCGCTGACCGTGCTCTCCCCACCGCGGTGGGGAGAGCACCGATCACGGCGGTGTCGCTCCGCGCGCAGGAACGTTCATGTCGAGCGCGGTGCCCTCGGTCCAGGGTTCCGGCTGGGTCAGGAACACCGAATCGCCGTTGGTGCCCTCCTGCATCTGCACCCACCGTCGCATGGCGGCCTGGGTGACCGGTGATGACATGCTCATCAACGCGGCGACGGCCTCCTGGTTAAGACTGGCCCGGGCCGAGAGGGAAGGGGCGTCATTGAAGATCCGCTTCTGCAGGGCCACAGCCTTCCGCGGCCGCCTGGCATAGCGTTCCGCCATCCGCTGTACCGTGTCCAGCAGGTCCTCGGCCGGCACCACCCGGTTCACCAAGCCCAGCTCCAGAGCCTCCTGCGGCGTGTAGAAACGCGCTTCGAGCATCATCTCCAGAGCCCGGGACGGCCCGACGAGCTGGACGAGCCGCTGCCCGCCCAGGGAGGTGTTCAGCCCCAGCGACAGTTCGGGCAGGCTGAAGCCGGCATCGCGGTCAGCTGACACGCGCATGTCGAAGAAGACCGACATCTCCAGGCCACCGCCGCCGCACGGCCCGTTCACCGCGGCGATCCACACCGCCGGGGAGTGCATCAGCCGCAGCGCCATGTCATGGAACCGGGTTACCGCGAGCAGTGCTTTGAGCGAGGAACGGGCGACCAGACGTTCACCCGCCAAGCCCGTCATCGCCCGCACACTCCGGTACAGGTTCTGGGCGACCGCGCGGGAGATCTCCGGCGTGCCATCCGCCTGCGAAGAGATCTGGGCGATGTCGAAGTGCGTGATGAACCGGCCGGGGCGCGCGCCGGTGACGACGACCGCGCCAATCGAGACGTCGTGTTCCACCGCCTCGGCGAGCCGGATGAAGTCCCGTTGCATCGACAGGGTCATGTAGTTGAACGGCGGGGCGTCCACCCACACCGTCAGCACCCGACCCGACTGCTCAAGCCGCAACGTGGACAGTTCGAGACCTACCGCGCCTTCCACAGGCCTCCGATCCGTCTGTTCTTCACCGAACATTTCTCAACCGGCCCATCGGAACCAGCCGTCGACCAGGCGGGCCGTGTCCTCCGCCTTCTCGGCGAGCATCGAAAAGTGGTTCGCCTCGATCGTCCGTACGGCATGCGACGGGTCGAACGGCGTCGCCCGCCAGTAGTCCGATTCAGGTTCGACCTCGGAGAACGGCTCCGTGCACTGCACGAACAGCACGGGCGCTCTCACATCGGCCGGCTCGATATCGTGCGTGATGGCAGACCAGTGCCCCATGGCGGACAGTCGCGCGGTGTTGAACTCGCCGAAAACCGTCTCCATCTGCATGATGTACTGCAGCACCTGCTCGGACAGCATCTGCGAATCGCCACCCGCACGGGGATGGAAGGAGTCCATCATCACCACCGCCTCCGGGGAGATCCCCGACTTCTCCAGTACACCGGCCGCGCCGTAAGCGAGAATGCCGCCGGCCGAATGACCGACGAGCACGAACGGTTCCCCCTCACTGGCCTGCACGATGCTTTCCGCGATACTCCCGAGGGCGACATCGATCGTGGCGGGAAGGCCCTCACCGAGGGCGTATCCGAGCAGGGGAAGCGCCGAGACGTGCCTTTCCCCGCGGAAGTGCGCGGCGAACCGCGCATACTGGTGAACGCCACCGGTCACCGTGGACGAACTCACGCAGATCAAGCGAGGCCGCGCCGCGCCACCGGCCAGCGTCACCGGCCGGGGTATTTCCTTCAGGTCGACAGGTGCGTCGTACATGGGCCGGGCCCTCGCCACGGCATACAGCAACCCGAACGCCTCCTGCGCTTTCCCTGAACGAAAAGCGCCACGGAACAACTCTGCCAAGGTGTCGTTCACCTGGCCCGCCACCGAGGTCGCAGTCGCCTGGCCGGTATTCGTCCGGGTGACGAGCTCATGCCGCAGCCAATGGGCGAGACCAGCGGAGTTCTTGTTCTCGAACACCGCCATCAACGGGAATTCCCAGCCAACCGCCCTGGCAAGGGAGTTACGCAGTTCGGTCGCGCTGAACGAGTCGAAGCCCAGCTCGAAGAAATCACGTTCGAGATCGACGTCCGAGGGATCGCCGTGACCGAGAACGGCAGCCGCATGACGCCGCACCAGTTCCTGCAACACCTCGTACTGCTGCGCTTCTCCAAGCCCCCGCAACCGCTCCCGAGCGGTGTCGGCCTCGGGTGTCGACTCGGAATCGGCCGAACCCATTACCGCAGCCAGCCCTGTCTCCACCACGTTCCCGGTCGGCGAACCGGTTCCGCCGAGCCAGTACCGCCCGCGCTGGAAGGCGTAGGTGGGCAGGTCGATCCGGCGCCCGCCAGGCGGCAGCACCCGCCGCCAGTCGACCGGAACCCCGTGCACATGCAGCTGGGCCAGCGCAACCGTAGCCGCCGTATGCTCGTCCCGGTCCTTGCGCAGCACCGGCACCAGCACCGTGTCCGACCGGTGCCGGTTGGCGGGCGCGCCGGCGAGCGCGGCGAGGGTGTCGCCGGCCATCGCGGCCAGCACCCCATCGGGGCCCAGTTCCAGATACGCCCGCACGCCCTGACGCTGCATGGCTCGCACGCCGTCGGCGAAACGGACCGCGCCGCGGACCTGGTCGACCCAGTAGTCCGGCGAGCACAGCTGCTCGGCCGTGGCCACCTCACCGGTCACGTTCGAGACGACCGGGATTCGCGGCGCGCTGAAGGTCAGCGTGCGGACCAGGGCGCGGAAGTCCTCCAGCATCGGATCCATCAACGGCGAATGGAACGCGTGCGACACCCGCAACCGCTTCGTCCGC
>NZ_JBEXUE010000392.1:0-9590 GCF_040614275.1 Streptosporangium sp. NPDC006013 | reverse complement strand
GCCTGCGGCGTCGGGCGGTCGTAGACGAGCGTGGCGGGCAGGCGCAGCCCGGTCGCCGCGGCCAGCCGGTCACGGAACTCGACCCCCGCCGCCGAGTCGAAGCCGAGGTCCCTGAACGTGAGATCCTCGCCGACCGCGTCCCCCGCCGGGTGGCCGAGCACGATCGCCGCGCTTGTCCGGACCAGGTCCAGGACCGCGCGGTCCCGCTCCTGATCACCGAGCCCCTCGATCCGTGCGGCAAGTGCCGAGGCCGGGGCGTCCCCTGCCGCCGGGGCCTCCTCGGCGTCCTTGAGGATCTCAGGGCGCGTGGCGGGCGCGGACGAGGTGTCGAGCCACAGACGCCGGCGCTGGAAGGCGTAGGTGGGCAGGTCGACCGGCACCGCCCCGGCGCCGATGGCATCCGGCCAGCGTACGGTTCCGCCGTCCACGTGGAGCTGGGCGAGAGCGGTGAGGAACTGCCGCAGGCCGCCCTGGCCGCGCCGGAGCGTACCGATCGCCAGGACGTCGTCGGCACTCGCCCGGACGCCCTCGGTGAGGATCGGGTGCGGGCTGCTCTCCACGAACGCGCGGTGCCCGTCGGCGACGGCGGCCTTGACCGCCTGTTCCAGCTCCACGCTCTGGCGCAGGTTGCGGTACCAGTAGTCGGCGCTGAGAGCGGCGCTGTCGAGCCGGCCACCGGTGACGGTGGAGTAGAAGGCGACGGCCGAGCTTTGGGGCCGGATCCCGGACAGCGCGTCGAGGAGGCGATCGCGCACCGGCTCGACCTGGGGCGAGTGGGAGGCGTAGTCGACGGGGATCTCGCGGACCCGGACGCCCTCGTCGCGGTATCCGGCGAGGAGTTCGGCGAGCGCCTCGGCGTCACCGGAGACCACGGTGGAGGCGGGACCGTTGACCGCCGCGACGCCGAGCCGGTCGCTCCAGCGAGCCAGCCGTTCGCGTACCTCGCCCGCGCCGAGCGCGACGGAGGCCATCGCACCGGTGCCCGCGACGGTGGCGATGGCCTGGCTTCGCAGGGCGACGATCGCGGCGGCGTCGTCGAGCGAGAGGGCACCGGCGAGGTGAGCGGCGGCGATCTCCCCCTGGGAGTGCCCGATGACGGCGTCGGGGCGGACGCCGGCCGACTCCCACAGCCGCGCGAGCGAGACCATGACCGCGAAAAGAGCGGGCTGTACGACGTCCACCCGCTCCAGCGGGGGCGCGCCGGGGCGGCCGGTGAGCAGATCGGTCAGCGACCAGTCGAGGTGCGGTGCGAGCGCGTCCGCGCACGCCCGAAGGTGCCGGGCGAACACCGGCGAGGTGCGCGACAGGTCCGCGGCCATGCCCTCCCACTGGGATCCCTGCCCGGGGAAGACGAACACCGTGCCGCCGGCCGTCCGGCTCACGCCCCGTACGAGGCAGGCCGCCTGATCTCCCCCGGCGAGTGCCCGCAGGCCGTCGAGGGCCTCGGCGCGCTCTCCGACGAGCACCGCCCGGTGCTTGAACACCGTCCGGGTCGTGGCGAGTGACAGCGCGACGCCGGCCGGATCGAAGGAGTCACGCGCGGTGAGGGAGGCGTGCAGCCGGGCCGCCTGACCGCGCAGCGCCGCCTCGCTCGCCCCCGACAGCGTCCACGCGATCACCTCGGCCTCGGGAGCCGGATCGATACCTGCCTTGGCGGGCGGTGGTTCGGCGAGCACGATGTGGCAGTTGGTGCCGCCCATGCCGAACGAGCTGACCCCGGCGACGAGCGGCCGCTCCTGCCGTGGCCAGGGGCCGGTGCCCGACTGCACGCGCAGGCTGAGCCGGTCGAAGGGGATGTCGGGGTTCGGCGTCTCGAAGTTGAGACTGGCCGGGATCCGCCGGTGCCCGATGCTCAGCGCCACCTTCAGCAGGCCGACGATTCCCGACGCGCCCTCCAGATGCCCGACGTTCGTCTTGGCCGATCCGACCACGAGCGCGTCCTGGGAAGCACGTCCCGCACCCAGCGCGGCGCCGAGCGCCGCGGCCTCGATCGGGTCTCCGACCCTGGTCCCGGTGCCGTGGAGTTCGACGTACTGGACCGCGTCGGGTGCCACTCCGGCGCGCTCGGTGGCCAGCCGGATCACCTCGGCCTGCGCGTCCGGGTTCGGCACGGTGAGGCCACCGGTGAGGTCGGTGGCGTGGCCGTCGTTGTTGACGGCGCTGCCGCGGATCACACAGTGGATCCGGTCTCCGTCGGCGACGGCCCGGGCCAGCGGCTTGAGGACGACGACGCCTCCTCCCTCGCCACGCACGTAGCCGTTCGCACGGGCGTCGAAGGTGAAGCAGCGCCCGTCGGGTGACAGGCCGCCGAACTTCTCGGCGGCGATGGTGGCGTCCACGACGATGTTCAGGTTCACACCCGCCGCGATCGCGAGGGTGGACTCACCCGCGCGCAGGCTCGTCGCGGCGAGGTGGACCGCGACCAGGGACGACGACTGCGCGGAGTCGACGGTCAGGCTGGGGCCGCGGAGCCCCAGCGCGTAGGAGACCCGGTTGGCGATGAGGCCGCGGTTGAGGCCGGTCATCGTGTGGCGGGTGATGGCGTCCGTCCCCTGCCGGTGCTGCAGGGCGGCGTAGTCGGAGGCGATGGCGCCGACGAAGACGCCGGTGGAGGTGGTCGCGAGGTCGGCGGGCAGGATCCGGGCGTTCTCGAGTGCCTCCCAGGCCAGCTCCAGGACGAGGCGCTGCTGCGGATCCATCGCGGCCGCCTCACGCGGGGAGATCGCGAAGAACTCGGGGTCGAACCGGTCGACGTCGTCGAGGAACCCGCCGAAGCGGGGAATCGGGCCGGTCTCACCCCAGCGGCCGGCGGGCGCCTCCGTGATCGCGGAGCGTCCCTGGAGCAGCAGGTCCCAGAACGCACCGGGATCGGGCGCGTGCGGCAGCCGGCACGCCATTCCGACGATGGCGATCGCGTCGGTCGGCTCGATTCCCCATTCGTTTGACGTCGAATGGCCGAGACTCATCTTCGCTCCATATCGTGAACCGGCAAGAAAGGCTGTTCCAAGCCTCGCTATTCGGCCGACAATGGAGTACCCCTAGCGACCCCTAAAACAGGGGCTGCTAATCGAGAAGAGCCGGGAGATCAACCCTGCGGGAAACACCGAGTTTACGATAGATATGGGTCAGATGCTGCTCGACCGTGCTGACCGTGACGTAGAGCTTCCCGGAGATCTGCCGGTTGGTGTATCCCTGGGACGCCAGGGTGGCGACCCTGCGCTCGGCGTCGCTCAGTCCCACGTCGCCGGGGTCCGCGGGGACGGCACCGTCCGGCGCGCCCGGTGTGCCCGGTCGCGGCGGGCTCTGCGAGAGCGCGTCGATCAGCGGCTCCGCACCGCAGGACCTCGCGATGTGGCGAGCCCTGCGCTCGACGGTCCTGGCCCGGTGGGACCGCCCGAGACGGGAGTGGGCACGGCCGAGCTCCGCGAGCGCCAAGGCCAGTTCGAGCTGGTCCTGGGAGATCTGCAGGACCTCCACCGCCTCCTCCAGGACGGCCGGGCGCGCCTCGAGGGCGACCGTCGCCGCCCGCAGGCGTGTCGCGATGCCCCTGGTACGGGTCGGGGCGGGCCCCAGCAGGGCGAGCTGGTCGTCGATGAGCGTCCTGGCCTCGCCGGTCCGGCCCAGCTCCAGGTGCGCCCGGGCGGCGCCGAGCCGCCAGGCGACGATCCCCGGCAGGTCGCGCCCCCACTGCCGCATGAGGTCTCCACAGGTCAGAAAGTCGGTGAGGGCGGCCTGCGCGGCGCCGGTCGCCAGGTGACAACCGCCCCGGGCGGACAGGTAGTGCAGCCCGGCCGGAGTCTGGAACATGGCTTCAGGGACCGGGACCGCCAGATAGCGTGCGGCGTCCTCGTACTTGCCCATCCCGACCTTGGCGGCCACCATGCTGGCCAGCGGGAGTCCGAGCCCCACCCCCCACGCGGCCATCGGCATGTGGGTGAGCGCCGCGTGGGCGCACCGCTCCGCCTCCAGGAGCCTGCCCTGGCGGATCGCGGTCTCGGCCCGGACCGCTGCGAACATCCCCTGCCAGGTCGGGGCGCAGTGGGTCGTGGTCTGTTCGAGCAGCGGCTCACACCACCGGCCGGCCAGGTCCGCCCGGTCGGCGTAGACCAGGGTGGCGAGCGCGGCGGTGAGCGGCTCCAGCGCCGCGTCTCCCATCGGGCACAGCCGCAGGACCTGCTCGGCACGGGTGACGGCCTGCTGGTCGGCGTGCCCGTCCAGGAAGGCCGACAGCACCCGCATGCCCTCCAGCCCGGTGGTCACCTCGATCTCGCCGCGAGGCGCGCGGACCTGGAGACCCGGATACCAGCAGAAGACCCAGTCGCTCAGCTCACGGAACGGTCCAAGCGCCGGTGAGCCAGTGCCCTTCGGCTTCCGCAGCGCCAGGAGCGCCTCGTCCACCCGCCCCTGCCACAGCAGTCGTCTCACCGACCGCGGGGCTGTCGCCTGTCCCGCGGACCACTGGTCGAGAAGGTCCGCGACCCGTGCCGACGTCTTCTCGTCGAAACACGCGTCATCGAAGAGTTTCCGGAGAAATTCCAGTGAGAAGTCCGGCGACATGGAGCGCGGCTGCGACGGTTCACGGACCGCCGAGCTCCGCACGTCTTTTCGAAGGGGCACCCTTTCCGACTGATCGACTTCGGCCGGATATTCCATTAATTCCACGCGACACTCCGCCGGGAGAAAAAGCAGTGGTCATCGATGCGTTTTCCGCATCCCGCACCGGCCGCAAGGAATCGACGCCCTTCCTTCGGCCCTGCCGTCGCCGTCGTCCGCGAGCCGAGATCCGTGACCGCGCCGTCACAGAGCGGCTTCCGCATCACACATTTCCTATATTTCCTACTAAGTAACCATACAATTGCCCCAAGCGGAGCGTCAAGCCAGCCCGAAGCCGCCGGGAGCGCGGCCGAAACGGACCTGGAAACCGCACTTGACCTGAGATTTCCGCCTGGTGGGACGGATGCTCGACCGCTCATCGGTCCGGTCGCCATCGCCGATACCACCACCGCGGTCCGGTTCAAGGCCGCTCGGCGGGGATGTCGGCCGGCGTCAAACCAGGAAGACCCGCCCCCGTGCCGGGAGCGGGTCTTTCACCGAGGTGGCCGGTCAGCGCAGGACGGGGTGCTCCCGCACCAGCGGGGTGGCGCCCCACCATCTGCCGAGACCGAGGGTGTCACCGGCCTGAGCCATCGCCAGGCCGGCCAGCACGACGGCGTAGACGAGGTGCTCGTCCATGAAGGGGTTGGTGGTCAGCGGCAGTTCGGCCGCCCACATCAGGACCATCAGCAGCCCGCCGGCGGCGGCCGCGATCCGCAGACCCGCCCCCACGATGAGGGCCGCGCCGATGCCGAGCAGGCCGAGCATGAACAGCCAGTCCACCCAGCCCTGCCCGGCCAGGCCGGCGAACAGGCCGCCGAGCGCGTTCTCCCCGGTGCCCTTGAGGAACCCGGTGGTGGGGCTGCCCCCGGCGATCCACGCCCGCTCGGCGGGGGTGGCGAACCCCCAGCCGAAGGTCTTGTCCAGGAACGCCCACAGGAACACCCAGCCCAGGGCGATGCGGGCGATCGCCCACACGTAGTCGACCGGGCGCCTCGCGGCGGCGGGGGTGACGGGGGTGGGGGTGACGGGGGCGGCGTTCATGACCGGCCCGGTGTGAACTCGTCCGCGAGTGGTGGCCATGACGGCTCCCCTTCTCTGTGGTGTCTCCCGGTTTCTTTCGCACCCTCATCACATCGTTTTCCAGAGCCTGGAGGCAGTGCCGTACGGCTCGTGCCGAGGTCCCGGAGGTCCCGTTCCCATGGGACTTTCGACCCTCCGGACCCCGGAGGCGCCAGACGGGGAAGGACGGCGTCGAGGCCACACGCCTGACCACACCGCGCCCTGGCAGCCGTCATCGCCGCCGCAGGTAAGGCGGGCGCCCTCCCTCCGGGAGTGCCCCCGGCGGGGACACGCCCGCCCTCGCGGCACGCTGACGAGCGGCTTCGCCCGTCGTCAGCCGGTGAGCAGCACCGCGATCGCGCCGGTCGTCGCCGGATGCCGGGTGAGCAGCTCACCCGCTGCCGCGCCCACTGTGCCCACTGTGCCCTCCGTGCCCTCCGTGCCCGCGATGCCCTCGGTGGTCGTCGGCCACTCCCCCACGCAGCCGAGCAGTGCCGCCACGGCGTCGCACGCCTGCGGGTGCCCGGCCAGCAGGCCGGCCACCGGCCCGCTCGGCGCGGACGCCGGCCGGGCCGGTGCCACGGGCCGGGCCGGCCTCTCCCATGGCGCGACCCACTCGTCGAGCTCGGCCAGGGAGGCGGGGAAGGTCCTGCCCGCCTCGCGCACGAGCACCGGGACCAGCTCCAGCGCGTGCCGGCGCAGCGTCGTGATCAGCGTCGGCAGCCACGGCAGCAGGACCTCGTCGGGTAGTCGGGCGAAGGCCTTGGACAGCACCTCGACCACGAACGGCGCGAGGGCGGGAACGGGTTCGAGCGCCTGGACGAACCCGCTCAGATAGAGCGGGAAGGAGGGGATGACGAGCGGGTTGGCCAGCAGCTCGTCACACCGGGCGCGCAGCTGGGCCTGCGAAAGCAGCCCCAGCTGGGTCTGGGCCGCCCACAGCAGCGCCATCTTGGCCGGCTCCTGCGGATGCGCCTGCCGCACCGCCAGCTCCAGCTGGGCCCGGTCACAGCCCAGCGACAGCGCGAGCCCCTCCATGGAGAACAGGAAACCGAGCATGGCACCGACCTGGCGGACTCCGGTGTCCTCGTCCACGAAGGCGGTCGGCAGCAGCGTGCAGTAGTGCGCGTAGCCGGCCGTGACGAACGCCTCGCACCAGGCAGGCAGGTCCGGCTGGGTGGCCCGATAGTGCGCCAGCAGCCGGCGGATCCGGCGCAGCACCTCGGGGGCATCGTCCACGGTGCGCTCGGCCGCCAGCAGCTCCACCGCGCGGCTGCCGAGCTCGTCGGCGAAGCGGCGGCCGCCCAGGTAGAGGATGGCGTCCTCCACCGCCGCCAGAGCGACCCCCGCGCCGGCCTGGGGCTCCCACACCTTGCGGCGCAGGCGCTGTTCCAGCACCTGCTCGACGGTGACGCCCTCGTAGCCCAGTTCGATGATCGACCGCTGGTGGCGGCCGATCGCCAGGTCCCAGCTCTCCTGGATCGGCCGCTCTCCCAGGCGGCGCGCCCCCATGATGGGCCGGACCGCGCCCTCGGGCAGCAGCTGGCGCAGTATCCACAGCAGGTCCGAGCACGGCACCAGTTCGGGATCGGCCCGCAGGTCCAGCAGCGCCCGCTGCTGGGTGCGCCTGCCCGGGTCCAGCCCGAGCGGTTCCAGCCGGTCGTACACGTCGCGCGCCAGCGGCGGGAGCGCGTCGTAGCCGACCTCGCCGATCCGGTCGCCTCCCAGGAGGATCTCGCACAGGCGGCGGATGTCGCGACGGCCCGGCACCACGTCCTTCTCGATGCACGTGACAGCCGCGTCCTGGAAGTCGTACGGCGTCGGCCTGGCCCGGTTGCGCAGCCCCGCGAGCAGGATCGAGGTCTCGAACACCGCGATGGCGTCGGCGGTGCTGGCCAGGTAGCCGTTACGGCGGGCCAGCCGCACGATATCGACACACCAGCCGCGCAGCTCGGCCTCGTCCAGGCCGTCCAGCACGGGCGGCGTGGCCAGGAACCCCGACAACCGGTCGGTGACCTGCCCTGCGGGGGCCGGCACCGCGGCCCGTGCGGGGGACACGGCCCGCGAGCGGGTGCCCCGCTGCCCCCGCAGCCGGTACGGCGTGAGGCCGCCGCGCGTCGCCGCCTTGGCCCAGGTCGCCGCGGCGATCGACACCGACCCCTGGGCCAGGCCGAACTGGGCCTCGATCGCCGAGTGGCTGGAGGGGATCAACCCGTACAGCCAGCGCGTGGCCGTAGGAGGGGTGATGGTGTACGCCGGCGCGTCGGCCGCCAGGCCGAACTCGGGCACCGTGCTGACGGCGTGGAAGGCACCGCACACGTACAGGCAGGTCGCCGGGTCGGCGCCGGAGACGGCCAGGTGCTCGCGGATCCGGGTCCACATGTGGCGCTCGCGTTCCTCGTCACCGGCCAGCCGCTCGCCACCGGGCCCCAGCCGCCGGAACAGGCTGCCGATCAGCGCCATGGCCTGCCGGTAGGTGTCGTAGTCCGCACCGGCCAGCGGCTGCTCGACGTACTGGTCCCACCACTCCGACCAGTGGCGGACCTTGCCGTGGCGCAGCAGATGCTCCTCCAGCTCGGCGAAACGCGGCCTCAGGTCGCCCACCTCGACACCCACGGCATCGCCGTGCAGGTCGCCGTCGCGCTCGGCGGTGACCGGCCCGGCCTCCTCCTGGGGCAGCCACTGGAAGACGTGGTCGGCCGAGCGGTCGACCAGCACCAGCTCGACACCCGGGGTGTCCAGCGCATAGGCGATGGCCTGGTACTCCGCCGAGGCCTCGGTCAGCGGCGCCACAACGCTCAGCGGGCCGGAGCCGGGCGGAAAGCCCTCCAGCTCGGTGGCGAACGCCTGCAGCGCCACCGGCAGCCGGCAGTTGCGCAGCTCCTCCAGCAGCGGCCGCAGGTCCTCACACAACTCCAGGTAGATGACCTTGGGCTGCCTGTCGCGCAGCCGCCGCGTCATGGCCAGCGCGGAGGCCGGTGAGTGGTGACACACCGGGAATATCTCCAGCTCCTCGCGCAGCGCCCGGTCGACGTCGTCGACCAGGCCCGCCAGGATCTCAGGCAGCGCGTCCGGGCCGCCGGCAAAGGCGGTGGCGGCATCCAGAAGCTGCTCGCGCAGGGCGGCGAAGGTGCTCATCACATCTCCTCGGGCGTGGAGACCCCGAGCTCTGGCTCTGGGCGGGAAACTCGGCGTGATGCCACGGGTCGTGGAAAGGAGGTCACGACAGCGTGGAGATCGCCTGGCGACCGCCTTCGAGGAAGTCCGTCCACTCCCCGCCCTCCTTCTTGCTGCGCGGCTCGACGACCCCGTGCCAGTACTTGTTCAGGATGGCCAGGTCCTCGGGAGCGCGCCTGGCCAGCGAGCCCACCAGGGCGCCGCCCAGCGTCTGGGCGCGCAGGGTGCGGTCACCGAAGAAGTTGCTGTGCAGGATGGCGTCCTCCAGCACGCCGATCTGCTCGGCGGTCGACAGCGCCGACTCCAGCTTCTCGTCCTCGCTGGTGGCCGAGGCCGCCGCGGCGCGCAGGTCGGCGAAGCTCTGCAGCAGGATGTCCAGCAGCGTGGGCGGCAGGTCCAGCTCGATGCGGTGGCGGCGCAGCAGCTCGGTGGTGCGGAAGCGGACGATCTCCGCCTCGCTGGCCTTGCTCGTCACGACCGGGATCCTGACGAAGTTGAACCGCCGCTTCAGAGCCGAGGACAGGTCGTTCACTCCCCGGTCACGGCTGTTGGCCGTGGCGATGACGGAGAACCCGGGCTTGGCGAACACGATGTTGTCGGTGTCGAGCTCGGGGATGGAGATGTACTTCTCCGACAGGATCGAGATCAGGGCGTCCTGCACGTCGCTGGTCGAGCGGGTCAGCTCCTCGAAACGGCCGATCACCCCCCGCTCCATCGCCGTCATGATCGGCGAGGGGATCATCGACTCGCGGGACTGC
>NZ_JBEXUE010000391.1:0-9620 GCF_040614275.1 Streptosporangium sp. NPDC006013 | reverse complement strand
GTCGGCCCATCAGCCGGTCCGGCCGTTGCCGCGCCGGCGCGGCAACGGGGGCGGACTCGACAGTCGCGGCCCGGACGGGGCTAGGCAACGGACTTCCATTTCACAGTGCGGTGCTCCAACCAGGTGATGGCGCTGTAGATGATGACGCCCAAGACACCGACGATCACCGTCCCGGCGATGACGTAGTCCGAACGGCCGGCACGCTGGTACGACACCAGCACCGTGCCGACGCCGGAGAGCGCGCCCACCAGCTCGGTGCTGATCACGACGACCAGCGCGCTTCCGGACGCGATCCGGATGCCGGTGAAGATCGACGGCAGGGCACTCGGCAGCGACACCGACAGCTGGGTACGCAACCAGGAGAAACGCATCGACCGCGCCGCGTCGATGCGCATCGGTTCGACGCTGGACAGCCCGTAGATCGTGTTGATCAGGATTGGCCACACGATCGCGTAGACCGCCACCGCGACCTTCATCTCGGTGCCCAGGCCCCACAGCAGGATCGCGATCGGGATCAGCGCGGTCGACGGGATCGCGCGGAAGGCGTCCACCACGACGGACGTCGGCGCGGCAAGGCCGGGGATCGCGATCGACAGTGCCCCGATCACCACGCCGACGAGCGTGGCCAGGCCGAGCGCGATTGCCCAGGCCTGGATCGTATCGACGACGCCGCCGCGAAACTCCTCGGCGCCGAATAGGTCCGGGACGCGGCCGAGTACCGGCACCGGGCCGGGGAGGAAGTTCTCGGGAACGAAATTGGTCACCCGGATCAGCTGCCAAGCAAGCAGCACCGTGAGTACGCCCAGAGTACCGAGCGCGATCGGACGGAGCCGTTGTCCAGTCTCCATGTCATCCCTTCCGGCCCATTGCCGTCGCCGACCTACAAGCCCCAGTCGAAGCGGGGCAGCGCCGCGAGGCGGATGCCGAACCGCCCCCGGTCGTCGGGGCCGGCCGCGTCGCGCGTCTCGGTGCGCGACTTCACCACGTGCCGGCCGAAGTTCGGCGCAAGAGGACGGTCTACGTCCCGCCTGAGCCAGAGCCGCAACAGGTGGCGACGCCGCCCCTGCTCGGGCCAGTCGACGAACGCGGTCCGCGAGTGCAGGGCGGCATAGTTCAACAGCCACTGGATATCGCCGGGACGGAAGTCCATGTCCAGGGCGATGCCGGGTTCCCCGGCGATCTCGTCGAGCAGGTGCAGCAGCTCCACCTGCTCGTCGGTCAGCCGGGGTACGTCCGGATAGTCCTGCGCCGAGAAAATAATCTTGCTTCCGGCGTAAATGCTGAACGTGCCGTCGACGTAGCTGACGATCGGCGAGGTGTAGTACGGCGCCGGCGCGTCGTGGTCCTGCTTGTACCAGTCGAAGTACCACGGCTCGAGCAGCAGATGGGCCAGCTCGGCACGCCGGGCGAGCACCTCGTTGTAGAGGGTCGCCCCGCTCACCAGGCTGCTTGCCCCGCCCTCCTTCGCCGAGCGCAAGCACATCAGCGCGACGACGTCGGAGCTGTCGGAGTGGAAGTCCAGCCCGTCACGGATCTTGGAGCCGAGGGCGGTGGGGTCCGCCCGGGTCTTGTCGGAGGTGGCCAGGACGTGGTCGACGAGGTCGCCCAGCTCGTTCTGCCGCATTGGAACGCCGAGGTGCAGCCCGAGCACGAAGAAGATCGCGGCCGACAGGGCGTCGCTGTAGTGCTCGACGCGCAGGCCACGGACGAGGACGAACCCGGGCCCGCTGTCGAGCTCTGCTCCCCACCGCTTGAGACCCGCTTCGCAGGCCGGCAACGGGTATTGCTCGGCGGTAACCGTCCGCAGATCCGGATCGTCATCGACGAACACGCGCCCCACCTGCTCCAGCTCGGCGATCTCAGCGTCACTCAGCTGGTACTGCCAGGAGGAGTCGTTCGCGATCTCGTCCCCCCGCCACGCGGCCGGGCCTTCGATCCGATCAAGAATTGTTGCCATCACATGCTCCCGAAATATGAACGTCACCAGCGCCAGCAGCGCTGTCATGGCCGGATGGCCGACGGTTCATGCCGATCGCGGCCGTCCGTCGACTAAAAGAGAGTTGTCGGCGTTATCCGACTCGGCGCCGACCGCCGAGAGACGACTCGATTCGTCGCTGGTCACGCGCTATCGCGTGCGCAGTATCCGACGGCCCGCGACTCAGCGCGGGCTGCGGGGCGGCACAGTCAAAAGAGGATCATGGTGCCGCCGACGGCGGCACCATGCCGAATGCCATGACGCTTCGGGTTGTTGCGGGCGCGGGTGTGGACCGGGGCGACGGGAAGATAGCCGGTCAGGGACTTCGCCGCCATTTCCTCACCCCGTTTCGCGTCTCGCTGTACAAGATGTCATCTTGCAAAGCGGTAGTGATGGTGTCAAGACCGGACACATAGTTGTTACGCGAGCTTGCCGCGTCCCTTGTAGGGCACGCGCGCCGACTCGCCGGCCCCGACATAGCCCTTGTCGGCGAGTGTGACCAGGCCGGCAGCTTTCAGTCGGCGGATGGTGCCCCAGATCCGGGCTGCGGTCAGGTCGTGCGGGGAGCCGGAGGTCCACACGATGGTGCCGTCCGGAGCGGCGAGAACCTGGATGTTGAGGGGCCCCGCGTTCTCCGGACAGCTTCCAGATGATCACTTCACGCTGCAAGCTGCCGGCTCAGGTACTCGTTGTGGACCTCAAGCGGAGTCCGACACCGTTTGCGGAACGAAGCCTGCGGCGATATAGAACCCTTCGATGTATCTAACAACCTCACGTCGAGCTTTCGCTCATGTGGTGAATACCATGTCGTTGAGCCACTCATTTTTCGACGCCCCGAAGAATGATTCCCCCGGAGCGGTATCCAGCACACCCAGGTGCGCCCAACAGATCGACGTATACCGGCCCGTCGAACTTGATCGGGGTGGAGGCCTGAGCACACACTCGCCTGACATGGATGAGGTTGTGTCAATCCCCTCAAAACGTGCAGACGGTCCTATGCCACAGCGGCCCTCAGCAGGGCCGCCGATGTTTCTATGTCAAGCGGTGAGCTGGTGGCGGGTGATGTGGTGCTGCCAGGACTCTTGGTCGGTGGTCATGACGCGAGTGCCGGCCCGAGATGTCCTTGTTCTTGGTTTCGTCGTCAGGCTCACACGTGCCGGCACTGCCATTCTTATTGCCAGCGGCCGGCGCCGCCGTGATGGGCAGTCCTCTCGGCTTATCCGATGAATACTTGACCCGCCCGTCTTCACTGTCATCAACGATCGTGAACTCGTCGAGGCGGAGGAACGTCTTCATACCGGTTGACTTCAGGCCGCTTCCCGCGCCGTTCGCCGCTCCGTTGCTGATTTTGTCGCCCAGGTGGTTATGAATAACCCGGGTGGTGAATCGAACACGCCGAGCCGGACACGGCCACGCGCGATGGGCCGGTCGGGTTCGGCGTGCCTCCGGTGGAGTGAGTCTCCGTCAGTTCACGGTGAGCCCTCGGGAGGCGAGGATCAGGGCGGCCTGGGACGGGCTGATGATCGCTCCGCGCAGCGATCGGAGCCGGGTGTCGTCGACCTCGCCGAGGTCCAGGCCGCGCAGGTCGGCCATGGTGAAGACCGTGTCGACGGTGCGGGCGCCGATCATGCGGCAGTCCTCGAACACGGCATTGGTGAAGTCGCAGTTCGACAGGTTGGCCTCGTCGAGACGGGTGCCCCGCAGGTGGGCGCCTCGGAACGAGCAGCCGATCAGGTCGGCCAGCATCAGGTTGGAACCGTCGAACCGGTAGCCGATGCCCCGGCAGCCTGTCAGCACCGCGCCGATCATGCGGCAGCCGGTGAAGACGACGTCGGTGAGCAGTGCCCGCCCGAAGTTCGCGCCCGACAGGTCGACGTCGGTGAAGGCCGCGTCGACGAGTTCGGCGTTCGCGAACCTGAGCCCCGCTCCCCCGCCGCCGGAGAAACGCGCCCCGTCCAGATCCGTACGGCGGAAGTCGGCCCGCTCCAGCACGCACCCCTCGAACGAGGCCCCCACCAGCGACGCCCCGCTGAAGTCGGCGCCGGTGAGGTCGCACTCCTTGAAGACGTAGGGTCCCTCGCCGGTCAGATGATCGCCGAGCGAGAGCCTCGCCAGATCGACCCCGTTGATCTCCCGCTGGTCCGCCAGCAACCGTGCCACATCCATCCGGCGATTCAAGCAGCCCGCCCCGACAGAATCACCGCGCCGTACGCCCCCGCAGGAAGGAGCCGGGTGTCGGGCGACGCTCGCGCCGTCCGCCGGTCAGGTCCCGTTCTCGTCTCCGGCGAGGAGTTCGGCGGCCGCCTGGCCGCAGACGCGGGCGGATCCGTGGGTGGCGATGTGCACGGCGCCGAGGTCGGATCGGCCGGGCAGGCCCATCTCGACCACGACGGCGTCGGAGCGGGCGGCCAGCAGGTGCCGGAGGGCGTCGGTCTGCCAGGGGTGGCGGTGCGCGTCGCGGACGACGATGACCAGGGGGCGCCCGGCCGCGGTGGCGAGTACGGTCTCGATGGCACTCCCGGTGGCGGTGGAGGCGTCCAGCCGGGTGACCGTGGTGCCGGGGAGGAGCTTGCCGAGCGGCTCGCCGACGCCCCAGGGGGTGTCCTTCTCGATGGCGAGGTTCATCTCGGGGGCGAGTTCGGCGACGTGCGGTGGGGCGGACAGGGGGAAGGCCGCGGTCGCGGAGCGGCGGGTGACCCGCAGCGCGCGCCGGGCCGCGGCCAGGCCGATCGACGCGTCGCCGGAACCGCCGGAGGCGGCGCGCGCGGGCGTGCCCCGCTGGGTGGTCGCGGTCCAGAGGGCGAGTTCGCGGACGCGGCGGGCGGCGTCGGCCAGCCGTTCCTCGGAGAGCCTGCCCTCGATCACGGCGTCCGCGATCGCGTCACGGACCGCGATCGCGGTCTCCTCTCCGGCGTGCTCGCCGCCCACGCAGATCGCGTCGGCGCCCGCGGCGACGGCGAGGGCCGAGGCACCGCCGATGCCGTACGGGCCGGAGACCGCGGTCATCTCGATGCCGTCGGTGACGATGACGCCTTCGAAGCCCAGCTCGACCCTGAGCAGGTCGTGCAGGACCCGGCGGCTGAGCGTGGCGGCCATCACCGGGTCCAGGGCGGAGACGAGCAGGTGGCCGGTCATGACCGTGCGCACCCCCTGCTCGACGGCCGCGCGGAAGGGCCGCAGCGCCACGTCGTGCAGCTCCCCCGCGGTGGCGGCGACGAGCGGCACGCCGTGGTGGGAGTCGACCGAGGTGTCGCCGTGGCCGGGGAAGTGCTTGGCGCAGGCCGCCACGCCCGCCGACTGCATGCCCCGGATCCAGGCCATGGTGTGCCTGGCGACGAGACCGGGGTCCGCGCCGAAGGAGCGCAGGCCGATGACCGGGTTGTCGGGGTTGGAGTTCACATCCGCCGAGGGGGCGAAGTTGAGGTTGACGCCCGCCAGGGCCAGGTCACGGCCGAGGTCGGCGGCGATCTCCTCGGTGAGGCCGGTGTCGTCGACCACGCCGAGGGCGAAGTTGCCCGGCCGGGTGCTCCCGCCGGCCGCCTCCAGGCGGGTGACCTCGCCCGACTCCTCGTCGATGCCGACGAGGACCTGGGGGTTCTCCTCGCGGAGCGCGGCGGTGAGGTCGGCGACCTGGGAGGGGGTGGCGATGTTCCTGGAGAAGAGCACCACCCCGGCCAGTCCTTCACCGAGTCTGCGCCGCACCCAGTCGGGCGGGGCCTTGCCCTCGAAACCGGGAAGGACGACGGTCTCCGCCAGACGGAGCAGCTCTGGGCCGCGCTTCATTCACCACTCCTCGCCTGACGACCGGTCGGCGTCCCATGCCGAAGGCGCGCAGACCCCACGTTGTCCAGAACCTCCGGGGAAAGCGCTCCCACGGTGGCTTGGCGCAAATCTAATAGGAAAGTTTCCTAATTGCTAGTGGGCTGACCATTGGCCTTCGAGTAAAGGTTTACCGGGCCTCGACGAGGACGAGTCAAAGATCGGCCGACACGAGGCCTGGGCGCGACGTGACGGGGCCCGATGCCGCGCGATACCTCCGGTGTCGCCGGGCACCCGTGGACGAGGCACTTTCCCTGGCTCGACGATCCCGCGTGGTTCACGCCGCGGACACCGGCGGCCTTCCCGGCTGATCGCGTCGAGCAGCAGCATCGCGGCCACCGCCGCCCCGTCGGTACGGATCGTGCCGACCGCCCGTACGCGGGTCTCGGGGGCCAGGACCGTCCTGAGCGCGGCCGACAGGGACTCGATGGTGCGCCGCGCGACTCGGCCGGGAACGGGCGTTCGTCCGGCCGACGTCAGGAGCTCGTCAGGATGACGAGTTGCCGGGTCGCTCGGGTCATCGCGACATAGCGGTCGACCGCTCCTTCGATGCCGTCGCCGAACGCCTCCGGGTCGATGAGGACGACCAGGTCGAACTCGAGCCCCTTCGACAGCTCCGGGGTCAGCGACCGGACGCGAGGCGTCGCCCGGAACGTGGGATCGCCGATGACGCAGGCGGTCCCATCGGCATGCGCGGCGAGCCAGGTGTCGAGGATCGAGCCCAGATCCGAAGCGGATCCGTGGACGACGGGGACGTCGCCGCTGCGGATGGAGGTCGGCACGTTGGCGTCCGGGAGCATGGCCCGAATGACCGGTTCGGCCTCCGCCATGATCTCTTCCGGCGTCCGGTAGTTGACGGTCAGGGAGGCCAGGTTGATCCGGTCGAGCCCGATCCGCTCAAGCCGTTCCTGCCACGACTCTGTGAACCCGTGCCTGGCCTGGGCGCGGTCCCCGACGATGGTGAAGCTCCGGGACGGGCAGCGGAGCAGCAACATCTGCCACTCCGCGTCGGTCAGTTCCTGAGCCTCGTCCACGACGATGTGCGCGAACGGGCCGGCGAGCAGGTCCGGGTCGAGGGTGGGCAGCTCGGACTCGTCAACCAGATTTCGCTGGAGGTCCTCTCGGCGCAGCTGCGTCACGAGGCCTTCGCCGTCGTCATCGGCCTCGATCAGGGCGTCGACGACCTGGGCCATGCGCTCGCGTTGGGCGGCGAGAGCGGCTTCCTGCCGGCGCTTGCGTCGTGACGCCTCCGGGTCGCCGAGCCGCTGCCGCGCCGCGTCCAGGAGCGGCAGGTCGGACACCGTCCAGGCCTGGGCGTCCGCGCGCTGCAGCGCCTGAACGTCATCGCGGCTGAGCCAGGGAGCGCACTTCCGCAGGTAGGCGGGTACCGACCACAGGTCTCCGACGAGGTCGGCCGCTTCGATCAGCGGCCACGCGCGGTTGAAGGTCGTGAGCAGCTCCCTGTCCTGCAGCAGCGACTTGCGGAGCAGGTGAGCCGGGGCCTCGTCGTCGTGCTTGTCCATCAGGATCGTGAGCAGTTCCTCCCAGATCTGGTCGCGGGCCTCGTTGTGCGGAGTGCCGGGGTCCGGTGCTTCGAACGCCTCGGCCCAATCGTCGGCACTCAGCCAGACGTCGGACCAGAGGGTGGTGACCGTCATCCCCTTGGTGGGCGGGTTCTCGTAGAACCTGACGGCAGGCTCGATCGCCTTCACCAGGTCCGCGGACGACTTCAGGCGGGCCACGTCCGGGTCGGCCTCGATCGCCGCTGCGGCTCCCTCGGCGACGAGGTCCCGCAGGGTGCAGGTCTGCACGCCCTCCTCGCCGAGGCTGGGGAGGACGTCGGCGACGTAGGCCAGGTACGGCTGGTGCGGACCGATGAACAGCACGCCGCCCCGGTGGTGACCGAGGCGAGGGTCGGAGTAGAGGAGGTAGGCGGAGCGGTGCAGAGCGACGACGGTCTTCCCCGTACCCGGACCGCCGTCGACGACGAGAGCGCCGTGGGATCCCGCGCGGATGACGGCGTCCTGGTCGGCCTGGATGGTGCCGAGCACGTCCCGCATCCGGGCCGACCGGTTGTCGCCCAGGCTGGCGATGAAGGCGGACTGGTCGTCGAGCGCGGCGTGCCCGACAAGCCCGTCCGGGGTGAACACCTCGTCCCAGTAGTCGCTGACCCGGCCGCGGGTCCAGCGATACCTGCGACGGCTTGCCAGCCCCATCGGGTTGGCGTGGGTGGCTCCGAAGAACGGCTCGGCCGCGGGGGAGCGCCAGTCGAGCAGCAGCCGACGACCCGCGCTGTCCGTGAGGCCGAGTCGTCCGACGTACACGGGCTCGGAGTCGTCCGCGCCGACCATGTGTCCGAGGCACAGGTCCAAGCCGAAGCGACGCAGCGCGCGCAGGCGAGCGGTCAGCCGGTGGATCTCCAGGTCCCGGTCCATCGCCTGCCGGCCTTTGCCGCCGGGCGCCTTACGCTCGGCATCGAGGCGGTCGGACAGGTCGGCGATCGATTGCTCAAGGCTCTCCGCGATGGCCGCGAAGTGCTGCTCGTCGCCGTCGATCAGCGTCGGGTCGGCCTTGGGGGCGAGGTGGTCGGGAAGGTCGAACGCACTGGTGGTCAGGGGGTTCATGGCATCAGCTCCGATCTGGGGTCGCTTGCGGCCATTGCGCGCGGCAAGGCGTCTGGACGAGCGTGACGAACCTGGTGGCCATGACGAGCAACGCTCCGCCTGACGTGGCCCCCGGCCGTTGCCGGTTCAGGTCGCCAGGGTTCGCAGGTTCTCGTGTTCCGGGTCCTGGATCGCCGATCCCGTGTGGTTCACGCGGACACCGGCGGCCTTTCCCGGCTGATCGCGTCGAGCAGCAGCGTCGCGGCCACCGTCGTCCCGTCGGTGCGGATCGTGTCGGCCACGGCCCTCGCCCGTGCGCGGGTCTCGGGGGTCAGGGCCGTGCTGAGCGCGGCCGACAGGGACTCGACGGTCGGAGCCGGACCGTCGTGTGCCGCACCGATGCCCAGGCCGGCCACCCGGCCGGCCCAGTACGGCTGATCCGTCGCCTGGGGTACCACCACCTGAGGCGCGCCGGCCCGGGTGGCCGTCGTCGTCGTGCCCGCGCCGCCGTGATGCACGACGGCGGCCACCCGGCCGAACAGTGCCTGCTGGTTGACCTCGCCGACGACGAAGCAGTCGTCCCGGTCGTCGATCAGGGCCAGGTCCGCCCAGCCGTGGGAGATCACTACCCGGCGGCCCTGCGCGCGGATCGCCTCGATGGCCACCCGGGCGGCGTCCTTCGACGCGCGCATGGGCATGCTGCCGAAGCCCACGTACACCGGTGGTGTGCTGGCGTCCAGGAACGTCACCAACTCGGCCGGGAGCAGGCGTTCGTCCGGCAGGATCCACGCGCCGGTCTGCACGACGTCGAGGTCCGGCGTCTCCTGCCACGGGTCCAGCGCCGGGTCCGTCGCCAGCCACGGCTGGTCGCCGATGACGTAGTCGCGAACGTTGTCCACCGGTGGCAGGCCGATCGACGCCCGGTTCGTGTTGAGCGCCGCGCCGAACAGCGCGTTGACGCTCTGGGCGTCCAGCTCCCACAGCACCCGGTTGTCGGCCACCTCCGGCGGGAACGGCCGGCCCGGATACGCCAGCGGCGGGTGGTACGGCGACGGCAGGGTGATCTGCTGGAAGGCCACGAACACGGAGCGGATGCCCAGTTTCTCGGCCACCGACCGCGCGCCGGCCGCGGCCGGCATTATGCCGGTCGCCACCAACGCGTCACATCCCTCGGCCGTCGCGGTGACCGCGTCGAACTGGCCGGCGATCAACTCGGCCGCGCG
>NZ_JBEXUE010000390.1:0-9631 GCF_040614275.1 Streptosporangium sp. NPDC006013 | reverse complement strand
GTCCGAAGCCCGATCACCGGTCAGCGGCGTCCCTGCGGGGCCGGGAGCGGCGGAGCGGGGCGGACCTGCCGCTCAGGAGGCCGCGGGCCGCACCGGGGTCCGGCCACGGGCCAGGAGCCACACCATGGCGGCGAGCGCCGCGACCTGGAGCGGCCAGCCCATCGCGATCTTGAGAATGCCCAGCTCGGCGACCGCGTCGTCCCTGCCGATCAGGTAGACGGGGAGCTGCACCGCCACCCGGACCACGCACGGGATCATCAGCAGCCAGGTGAGCCTGGTGCACAGCCTCACCACGGCCGGATCCGCGCGCCACGCGGTCGGGTCACCGGTGACGGACCCGATGAGGAACCCCACCACCGGCCATCGGGTGACGATGGACAGCAGCATCACCACGGAGTAGCCGGCGTTGTAGAGGATGCCGGGCAGGAAGACGTCCTCCGCCTGGCCGGTGCGGGAGGCGAAGAACGCGCCGATGCCGATGCCGATCAGGCTGTTGATCACGAACTGCGGCGTCGAGCGCTGCACCAGCCGCACGACGAGCAGCAGCACCGCGGCCGAGATACTGACGATCAGGGAGCGCTTCAGGTCGGAGGTGGCGATCCACATGCCGGTGAAGGCGATGGTGGGCACGGCGGCCTCGATGACGCCCCGCACCCCGCCGAACGCCTTGGCAAGCTGGCTGCGGATCGCGGCCTCGACCGTGTCGTGCGCGGCGGTCTCGCCGGTGGTGGTCATCTTCTCGCTCACCGTTCCGTGGTCATCGATCGCTCACGCACCGCCTGCCGGGCGCAGCTCGTATCTGGGGTTGAACATGACTTTTCGCCCATCCTGGATGCTGACCAGCCCTTCGGCCAGCACCAGACGGCCAGGCTCGATGCCCGCGATCTTCCTGCGGCCCAGCCAGATCAGATCGATCACATCGGAACCGTCGTACAGCTCCGCCTCCAGCGCGGGAGCGCCCCCGCGAGGGCGCAGCGTCACCGTCCGCAGAGTACCGCTCACGCAGAAGCGTCGGCGCCCGCCACACGAGACGATGGGCGTGGCGCCTTGGCGGTCGAGGTCCTGCTGAAGCTCGTCGGCCTCCAGCTCGGCCTGGCCTGCGGTCAGTCGGCGAAAGAAGCCTCGCAGACCGCTCTGTTTATGCGGTTCCTGAGAACCCACGGACCTCTCCTTCACGTACGAGTCGAATCAGCGTACGCGATCCGGCCTCTCAGCGGATCTCCGCGATCTCCGGCCCCCGGTCGAACGGGTTGAGGTCGAGCCCCTCGCCCCCTGCGGCCTGCTGCTCCACGGCCTGCCTGGCCTCGGGTGGCAACCGGAGCTCGATCGCCTCCTTGGGGGCCATCGGCTCGTCGCCGCGTACCACGACTATGTCCCGGACGACACCCTCCAGCGTCTCGGCCACCTCGGCGTCCTGCGCGGCGCGCCCGCTGATCACCGCACGCAGGAACCAGCGCGGCCCGTCCACCCCGATGTAGCGGACCGGCTGCTCGACGCCCTCGGCGGGGATTCTGGCGGCCAGCTCGACGCCGAACGCGCCCTCCCGCTCCTCGGCGGTGCCTCCGGCGCTCTTCACCCCCTCGACCAGCTCGGCCCTGACCTCGTCCCAGATCCCGCTCCGCTTGGGCGCCGCGAAGGCGTGCACCTGCAGAGCGCTCTCGTTGAACAGGACCACCGCACCGACGATCTGGTCACCGGCCAGGTTGAGCTGGACCTCGAAACCGGGGCCGACCGGCAGGCGCATGCCTCCGAGGTCGACCCGCTCCCGCTCGGGGTAGGGCTCGTCGGCGTCCCACGGGCCCGACTCCCGCGCCGGGACCTGCGGGGCCTCGTCCACTGCGGCCTTGGCGGCCGGGGACTCCTCACGACGGTGACGTCGGAACATTTTCCTCACGCTCCTTGAAGTTTCGCTGGTAACTCATCCCCCGCCGGATACGGCGGCGGGTGGCCTCCGGGGCCGAAGGTGCGCCCAGGTTCCGGATCATCGTCCGCCACCTCCTTCACCTCGTCGGACTCACTCCCTGTCAGCGGCCCGTGGACCCGAACCCGTCCGCGCCTCGCGCCGATCCGGACAACCGGTCCACCTCGAAGAACGCCGCCCTCTCCACCTTCTGGATCACCAGCTGCGCGATCCGGTCCCCCCTGCGCAACCGCACGGTGTCCTTGGTGTCGGTGTTGAGCAGCGTCACTCTGATCTCGCCCCGGTATCCCGCGTCCACGGTGCCGGGCGCGTTGACGAGCGTCACGCCGTACTTGGCGGCCAGGCCCGAGCGCGGGTGGACGAACGCGGCATACCCATCAGGCAGGGCGATCGCCAGCCCGGTGCCGACCACGGCCCGCTCTCCGGGGAGGAGTTCGACGTCCTCGGCGGCGCGCAGGTCGGCGCCCGCGTCGCCCGGGTGGGCGTACGACGGCGGCGGCAGGTCGACGTCGAGCCGGTGGATCGGCACCTCGACGGTATGGGTCACGGGTTCACCTCGTACTCGTGATGCTCGTCAATGATCGCCTGGGCGTCACCGTGCTCGGCGAAGTGCTCCATGCCCACCTCGATGAAGAGCGCTGCGGCCCGTACGGCGACCGGGCCGTCCGGGGAACCGATACGGCCCTCAGCCTCAAGGTACGCCTTCCTGCCCGACATGCCGTTGCACCAGGCGCGCATATGCAGGACGGTACCGACCGGAACCGGGGCGAGATAGTCGGTCTCCAGCCTCGCGGTGACGTAGGGGCGCTGGAAGAGCCAGACCAGCATGCCGATGACCTCGTCCATCGCCGTGGCGAGCACGCCGCCGTGCGCCAGGCCCGGCGCACCCTGGTGTGCCGTTCCCACGGTGAACGTGGCGATCACCGTGATCCCGTCGGGGGTGACGGCGGTCAGCCGCAGGCCGGTCGGGTGGTCCTCACCGCAGCCGAAACAGCGGCTGTAGTGGGAACCGAGGGCGGCGCCGGGGGCGGGCCCGCCGGGGAGTGGCCGTGGCAGGACGGCATCTGGCGGAGGGGTGGTCAAGGTGGAACGAGTCACGGGGCAGAACGTTACTCCCTGGGCTGCGGTGATTCCTCATCCACCGGCTTTCCCGCCTCCGCCGCAGGCCCCGTCCCGCCCGCCTTGGGCCCCGCCCCGCCCGCCTCGCCGGGATCGGGATGCGGCGAGGCCGGTGGCAGGGCGAGCGGTTCGTCACTGCTGAGCTCGGGCAGCGCCCGGTAGATCACGGCGGCCACCGGCACCGCCACCGCGGCCCCGGCGATACCCGCCAGGATGCCGCCCACGGCCAGCACCAGGATGATCGCCAGTGGGTGGAAGTGGAGCACCCTGCCGACGATCAGCGGCTGGAGCACGTGGTTCTCCAGCTGCTGCTCCACGATCAGGATGCCGATGAAGATCAGAGCGTAGATCGGCCCCTTGGCGCCGAGGGTGACCAGGGTGGCCACGGCGCCGGCGAAGAAGATGCCGACGATGGGGATGAAGCTGGCCAGGAAGATCAGTACCGCGAGCGCCGCCCAGAGCGGCACCCCCATCCCGGCGAGCACGATGCCCATGACCACGCCGTGCACGGCGGCCACCGCGACCGTGCCCTGCACGTAGTGCGAGAGCGTCACCCAGGCGGTCCGCCCGGCCCTGTCGACGCGCGGCGCGACCTCGCCGAACCCCTTCAGGAACCACGACCAGATCCGGTCGCCGTCCTTGAGCATGAAGAAGGTCACGAACAGCAGCAGCACGATGGAGGCCAGCACCTCCAGCGCCACCGTGGCGCCGGTGAGGACCGTCTGGGTGATCTCGTTGCGCTGGTTGGTCATCTGCTTGCCGATCTCGTCGACCCAGCTGCTGATCTGGGTCGGTTGCAGATGCAGGGGCCCGGTGTAGAGCCAGTTCTCGACGTCCTTGGCCGTCTGGCGCACCTGGTCGACGAGGCCGGGGAACTCCTCGTTGGCACGCGCCCCGATGATCCAGCCGGTGCCGCCGAGCACGGCGAGCGCGATGATCATGGTGACCCAGGTGGCGTAGATGGGCCGCATGCCCATCGCGCGAAGCCGCCTGGTGATCGGGAACAGCAGCGCGGTCAGCAGGAGCGCGATGGCCACCGGCAGCATCACGATGCGCAACGTCGCGATGAACTGGGCGAAGTAGAAGACGGCCCAGCCGATGATGATCAGGCAGAGGCTCCACATCGCGAGACGCAGCAACGTACGAGGTACCAGGTTCGTCAGGCGCTCCCGATCTGATATCACACCTTCCAGACTGTCACGCCGGGAAGGAAAACGCGCGAGGGTTGCCGCTCTGACACGAGGAGGAGCGGCCCGGCCACCCGGCCGGGCCACCCGGCGTGCTGTCGGGGATCGGCGCCCGCCCGGTCAGGGGCCGGCGCTCACCCGGCTGGATTCAGCGCTCACCCGGCGGGCGGGAGATCACCCTGTCCTCGAGGTAGCAGCTGCAGTTGCCACATCCTGGCGGCATGCCTGTCCTCCCCTCACCTGTCCTGCCTCGACCGTACGGCAGGATCCCCCGACGGAAAGGACAGATTCGCGTGCGCGCCGTCTCCTCGCTCTCCTGGCGGCCGGAGCGTACGGCTTCCAGGCCGCCCCGGCATGGGCACGGTCACCGTTCTGTCATGCCTCGCCATGGCTTCACGCGATATGGCGCTCGGGGAGACTAGTGTTCTTGATGCGGACAGAAAACGGGAGGACCACATGGCCGACAAGAGCGAGAAGCAGGACATGGCGTGGCGAGCCATCGGTGGCCTGCTCGGCCTCGTCACCGCCTGGAGCGCCAAGAAGGTCATCGGGTTCGCCTGGGAGAAGAGCACCGGTAAGAAGCCGCCCGCCGACAGCGAGTCGCCGGACATCAGCCTCGGCGAGGCGATCGGCTACGCCGTGGTGATGGGGGTCGGCATGCAGGTGGCGCAGATCGTGGTCGCCCGCAGCGCCAAGAAGCGCTACGACGCGTGGAAATCCCTGAAGGGGGCGGCCAAGGACGCCACCGGCTGACGGCCGGCGAACGCCGCGGACCCGCCCCCGGACCCGCCGGGGGCGGCGAAAGAGCCTGGCGACGGGTCAGGACGACTCGAGCGAGGTGAGAAACTCCCTCGCCCAGCGGTCCACGTCATAGGTGGACACCCTCCGGCGCAGTGAGCGCATCCGGCGCGACAGGTCGTGCGGGGTCGCCCGCATCGCGGTCAGCATGATCCGCTTGAGGCCGTCGACGTCGTAGGGATTGACCATGAACGCCTGACGCAGTTCGTCGGCCGCCCCGGCGAACTCGCTGAGCACCAGCGCGCCGCGCAGGTCGTTGCGGCAGGCGACGTACTCCTTGGCGACCAGGTTCATCCCGTCACGCAACGGTGTGACCATCATCACATCCGCCGCGAGATAGAGCGCGGCGAGCTCGTCGCGGCCGTACGACTGGTGCAGGTACTGCACGGGCTGCTGCCCGAGCTCTCCCTGCTCGCCGTTGATCCGCCCGACCTGGAGCTCGATCGAGTCGCGCAGCCGCATGTACTCCTCGACCCGCTCCCGGCTCGGCGTGGCGATCTGCACGAACGCCGCCTCGCCCGGTTTGATCGTTTTCTCCGCGAGCAGTTCCCCGAACGCCTTCAGGCGCTGGCCGATGCCCTTGGTGTAGTCGAGCCTGTCGACGCCGAGCAGTATGCACTCGGGGTCGCCCAGCTCCCTGCGGATCTCCCTGGCCCTGGAGATGATGTGCGGCTCGCGGACCAGCGAGTCGAGCTCGCCGAAGTCGACGGAGATGGGGAAGGCCCCGGCGCGCACCACCCGGCCGTCCACGTAGATCTCGTGCTTGTGGTGCTGGAGGCCGAGCAGGTGGCGGCAGAGCCGGATGAAGTTGGACGCGCCACCGGGACGCTGGAAGCCGACCATGTCCGCGCCGAGCAGTCCCTCCAGGATCTCGCGCCGCCACGGGAGCTGGACGAACAGCTCTATCGGCGGGAAGGGGATGTGCAGGAAGAAACCGATGCGCAGGTCGGGGCGGAGCTTGCGCAACATGGCCGGGACCAGCTGGAGCTGGTAGTCCTGGATCCACACGACCGCGTTCTCTGCGGCCTCCTCGGCGGCGGCCTGGGCGAAGCGCTCGTTGACCACGCGGTAGGAGTCCCAGGTGACACGCGAGTAGATGGGGGTGGCGACCACGTCGTGGTAAAGGGGCCAGAGTGTGGCGTTGGAGAAACCCTCGTAGTAGAGCTCGACCTCGTGCTCGGACAGCGGGACGGGGACGAGCTGCATGCCGTCGTGCTCGAAGGGTTCGAGCTGTTCGCCGGGGGCCCCGTGCCAGCCGATCCAGGCCCCTTCCCTGCCCTGCAGGACCGGGGCGATCGCGGTGACGAGGCCGCCGGGGCTGCGCCGCCACATATCCTCCCCCACCCGGTCGACGGGGAGACGATTGGCGACGATCACAAACGTACTGCGGCCCGGCACAAATTCCTCCAGGTAGTCGGGGGCTTACTGAATTAACTACCCGTTTGAGGAGTTTCTATGGCTTTCCAGGTGGAAGGGCACGATGAACCCTCAGATCACTCCGTACCAGCTCGCCGAGCTTCTTCGTGGCGGCGCGGTTGAGGACCCCTCCCGCCACGGCGCCGGTAAGGAAGGGACCCAAGGTGGTGAGGTGACGCCCGAGAGTGCGCATCAGCCTGTTGCGCAGGGCGGTCCTGGTCGCGGTGCCGAGCGCGACGGTCATCGTTCCCGGGGACATGGGGTCGACACCGCGCTGTCTGGACCAGGCCGCCGCGAAGGCCATGGCCCGCTGGGAACCGTTGCCGGGCACCTGCATGCCGTACACCTCATGGAGCTCGGCGATGAGCTTGACCTCGATCGCGGCGACGACGAGGGTCTCGGCCACGAGCTGGGCGGGAGCGGAGAGCAGAAGGGGTGGGGCGGCGAACTCGGCCGCGGCGACGGCCCCGCCGATGGCTCCGACCGTCATGGTGGCCTTGGCCGCGGTGCGCACCAGGTCGTCGGCCAGCGCCTCGGCGGTGAGACCGTGGTGGTGCTCGGAGAGGGTGTGCAGGTCCCGGATGGGAATGCGGGGCGCCACGGCCATGAACATGTCGGTCAGCCAGCGGCCCCGGCCCGCCCCCGCCTCCTTGGCCTTCTGCGCCCTCCGGGTCAGTGCTTTCGTGAGGCGGCCGAGCAGCTTTCGCCGCTCGGCCCCATCCATGTCACCCGGCTCCGCGAGCCGGCCGACGATCTCAGCCACTTCCCGATCAGGCGCGCCGTCCGACTCCTCGGCAGTGGAGTCGTCCGGCGCCGCATCGGTCCGCCTGTTCTCTGACGTCATGTCTCGGAACCTCCTCAAGGCTGTCCTGGGCCCCTATCCCATGGCTGGAAGAGCACACCCCGAACAGGCCATCGGAATTATCGTCAAGCCGCGCATTCCCGGCATATCTGCTGACCGTTCTTCTCAACGGCGAGCTGACTGCGGTGGTGCACCAAGAAGCAGCGCGCGCAGGTGAACTCGTCGGCCTGACGAGGAATCACCCGGAGCGAGAGCTCCTCGTTTGACAGGTCCGCGCCCGGCAGTTCGAGCGACTCGGCGAGATCCGTCTCGTCGATGTCGATGCTGCCCGAGGACTTGTCGGTACGGCGGGCCTGCAGTTCCTGAAGACTGTCCTCACTGAGGTCGTCGTCGGTCTTGCGTGGGCTGTCGTAATCGGTAGCCATCGGTCTGCTCCATCCCCCTCATCTATCTGTGTGCGCTCACTCGCGCGTGTGTAACGTTCGAGAGGCACGACTTGTGCCCGATCTGCCGACGAGATTCCTGCTTCGGTACCCTGCCGGAATGGTCACTGAACCTCCCTACACGTGAGGGACGTACTGCCAATGGCCACGGTTAGCCAAATATGGCGTAAACCACAGCATCGGCGGCATGCACCACCGTGTTCGACGGCACATCCAACCACATGTACGGCGTGAACGAGACGCCCCCCGCCGGATCAGCGCGCCTGAAGTCGCACGGTGACCACCAGACCTCCTCCGTCCCTGGGGATGGCGGTCACGTTGCCCCCGTGAGCCCGCACCACCGCGCGGACGATGGAAAGCCCGAGCCCCGCGCCCTTGTCGGAGTCGACCCGGTCGGCGTTGAGCCGCCGGAACGGCTCGAAAAGACTGTTCACCTCGTACGCGGGGACATGCGGCCCCGTGTTGGCCACCTGAACAACCAGCGCCCCCTCCACCATTCCCGTCCTGACCCACAGGCGTCCGGACTCGGGGAGGTTGTGCTTGATGGCGTTCTCCACCAGGTTGGCCACGCAGCGCTCCAGGAGCACCGGATCGCCGACGGTCTCGGCACCGCGGAGCTCGGTGATCACGGTGACCCCGGCCTCCGCGGCCCGCGTGGTGAGCTGGTCGACGGCCGTCTCGGCCACGTCCTTCATGTCCACCGGCTTGCGCACGCTCAGCTCGCGCTCGCTCCGCGCCAGCAGCAGCAGTCCCTCGATCAGGCGTTCGTTGCGGGCGTTGACCTCCAGGAGGGTGCGGCCCAGCGCCTTGAGATCGCCCGACGCCTCCGGGTCGCCCAGCGCGATCTCCAGGACCGTCCGGTTGATCGTCAGCGGGGTGCGGAGCTCGTGCGAGGCGTTGGCCACGAATCTTCGCTGTGTGTCGAAGGCCACATTGAGCCGGGTGAGCATCTCGTCGAAGGTGTCGGCCAGTTCCTTCAGCTCGTCGTCGGGCCCCTTGAGGTCGATCCGCTCGTGGGCGAGCGTGGAGCCCGACAGCTTGCGGGCCGTGGCGGTCATCTGCTGGATCGGCTTGAGCGCCCGGTCGGCGACGATGTAGCCGATGATGACCGCCAGGATGCCGACCCCCAGCAGAGCCAGCAGCGAGCGGGCCAGCATCTCCCGCTGCGCCCCGGAGATCGCGGCGTGCTGCTGCCAGTACCATTCCTGCTTGATGTTGGCCGCCCCCTCCGGTCCCACGAGCTGCTTCAGCTCGTCGAACGGGAAGGGAGGCCACGCCGCGTAGAGCGCCCAGCCCACCATCAGGTAGATCACGGCCATCAGCAGTGCACCGGCCATGAAGAACAGCGTGGCGTAGGTGATGGTCAGCCGCCACCTGATGCTGAGCCGATCCACGATCACCCGCAGCCGGTCCAGCGGAGTCTGCGGGACCGGAGCGGCGCCCATCGGGGGCGGCCCGTCCCACGCGGGCGGACCGGTCGGCGGCGGGGGCTGCTCGCCCTTGCCCGGGGGGTCTGACCCGAGCTGCTCGCTCTTCCAGGCGCCCCGCTCGGAGTGCGGGCTGATCATCGGGTGGGTCGGCACGGACCCCCGGTCCTCGTCCGCAGGGACGAACGTCGGACGGTCCTCTCCCCCGCCTGCCGGAGCGCTCACAACCTGTACCCGACCCCTGGCACCGTCTCGATCACCTGGGGCTCGCCCAGTTTCTTTCTCAGCGTCATCATGGTGACGCGCACCACGTTGGTGAACGGATCGATGTTCTCGTCCCACGCCTTGTCCAGCAGGTCCTCCTGACTGACGACCGCGCCCTCGGCGCGCATCAGCTCCTCCAGGACCGCGAACTCCTTCTTGGTGAGCGCGATCTCCGCGCCGTCCCTGGTCACCAGCCGCTTGCCCGGATCCAGGCGGACCCCCGCCCGCTCCAGCACCGGCGGCAGCGCCGGGGC
>NZ_JBEXUE010000389.1:0-9648 GCF_040614275.1 Streptosporangium sp. NPDC006013 | reverse complement strand
GATGAGCCAGCCACGGGCCCGAAGGGAGCCGAGTCCCCGCTCCGCAGGCCGGGCGTCGGTCCCCGCCTCGGTGGCCCAGAGGCGCCGCACCAGCTTGCCCGCCAGGGGCACCGGTAGCGCGCCGGCCGGAACGTCCCTGGCCAGCAGCCCGACCGGGGTGCCGTCCGGCTCCAGCACCTCGATCTCGACCGGCGTCCCCGCCGGTACGCGCAGCCGTCCGGCCAGCTCGGCCGGGCTCGGTACGGCGGCGACGACGGGCGAGTCCGCGACGATCCTCGCGGTGCCGTACCGGACCCAGACCCCGGCGGCGTTCCTGGCGTCGATCTCGACCTCGCCCGAAGGGGTGAGGGTGGTGGTGACCGTGGCGGGCAGCGGCAGGAAGCCGTTCAGGGTGACGTCGGCCAGCTCGGCCTGACCGTACCCGGCGAGGGCCGCCGCCTGGGCCAGGGCCGCGACCGCGGCCAGCGGCATGACCGGCAGGCCGTGCGGCTGCCACACCGCGGGCTCCAGCCGCCAGGGGACGTCGGACAGGTCGTCCAGCCTGGTCGTCCACATGTGCCCCGCCGGGCTCTCGACGTGCACCCCGAGCAGCGGATGGGTGCCCGGCGGGAGCGCGGACGACCTGGCGGCGGAGATCCAGTGGCGTTCGTGCCGCCAGGGTGACGGTGGAACGTCGGCGAGCGTGCCGGAGGAGGACGGCAGCAGCAGCGAGGGCATCGCGACCACGGTCGCGGCGAGCTGGGCGCGGATCTCCTCGTCGTGGCCCCGGCGCAGGGAGTGGGTGATCACCGTTCCCGCAGGAAGGCTCTCGCGCAGCGCTCCGGCCAGGACCGGGTGCGGGCTGATCTCGGTGAAGAGGGTATGACCGTCCGCCGCGGCGGCCCTGATCGCGTCGAGCAGGCGGACCGGGCGGCGGACCCCCGCCGCCCAGTAGGCGGGCTCGAAGGTCGGCACCTCGCGGGGGTCGTCGAAGACCGTCGAGTAGAACGGGAGCTCCGGCTTGCCGCCCGCGATGCCCTCCAGGGCCTCGCGGAGCCTGGGCAGGAGCGGCTTGACCTGCGGCGAGTGCCCGGCCCCCTCGGCGGTCAGCACCCGCGCGAGCAGGCCGCGGGCCTCGACCTCGGCGGCGAAGGCGGCCAGCCGGTCGGGGTCGCCGGTGACGACGCACTGCCTGGGCGAGGAGTACACCGCGACGTGCAGGTCACCGGGCACCTCCTCGGCGGGCACCTCAAGCACCGCCATGGCCCCGCCGCCGCCGATGGTGCCGAGCAGCGCGGCCCGGCGGCAGATCACCCGTACCGCGTCCCGCAGCCCGATCCCGCCCGCGACCACGGCGGCCGCGACCTCCCCCATGGAGTGCCCGACGACCGCCGCCGGCCGCGTCCCGTACGCCGTCCAGAGCCGGGCCAGCGCCACCTGCACCGCGAAGATCACCGGCTGCGCGAGGGCCACCCCCGGCACGTCCGCCCCCCCGGCGATGATCTCGCGCAGCCGGATGTCCGCCTCCTCGGCGAGCATCGGGGCCAGCTCGTCGATGGTCCGGGCGAATATCGGCTCTTCCGCGTAGAGGCGGGCTCCCATGCCCGCCCACTGCGATCCGTAGCCGGAGAACACCCAGACCGGCCCGCGCCCCCCGGCCGGCGCCGCTCCGGTGACGCCCGCCCCGTCCCGTACGGCCCGCAGCCCGGCGACCAGTTCCTCCCGGTTCGCGGCCACGACCGCGGCCCCTGCCCTGCCCCGCCCCGCCCGCCGGGCGAGGGTGTGCGCGACATCGCCGAGCGAGACCTGCCGCCGAGCCCCCGCGGCGGGGGTGCTCCCGGCGGCGGACGCGTCCGGGGAGGCGGCATCGGACTGGGCGGGCCCGGCGAGTTCGGCGTCGGCCCAGTTCGCGAGCGTCCCAGCATGATCCCTGACCCGCTCCGGAGACACGTCCGTGAGCAGGAAGATCTTCGCTTCCGGCCCCTCGCGCTCCGGTTCCCGCCACTGCGGAGCGGGCTCCAGGACGGCGTGGGCGTTGGTGCCGCCGAAGCCGAAGGAGGAGACACCCGCCAGGGGGTACCCGTCCGGCCAGGGGGTGGGGGCGGTGACGACCTGGAGATGTTCCCAGGGAATGTGCGGGTTGGGCCGGTGGAAGTGGACGCTGGGCGGGATCACGCCGTGGTGGAGGGCGAGGACCGTCTTGATCAGGCCGGTGATCCCGGCGGCGGCCTCCAGGTGGCCGAGGTTGCTCTTCGCGGAGCCGAGGAGCAGCGGCGCGGTGCGGCCCTCGCAGAGGGCGGCGGCGACGGCGCGGGCCTCGATCGGATCGCCCAGGAAGGTGCCGGTGCCGTGCGCCTCGATGTAGCCGGGACTGCCCAGACCCGAGTAGACGCCGCGCAGGAGCTCCTCCTGTGCCTCGGGGTTGGGCGCGACCAGCCCGTTCGACCGGCCGTCCTGGTTCACCGCGGTGGCGCGGAGCACCGCCATGACCCGGTCGCCGTCCCGCTGGGCGTCGGACAGCCTCTTGAGCACGACGACCCCGCAGCCTTCGGCCCTGACCATCCCGTCCGCCGAGGCGTCGAAACTCTTGCAGCGCCCGTCGGGCGCGGTGCCGCCGCCCTGGTCGAACGCCATGGTGATCACGGGTGAGAGCAGCAGGTTGACCCCGGCGGCGATGGCCAGGTCGCTCTCCCCCGACCTGAGGCTGCCCGCGGCGAGGTGCGTGGCGACCAGCGAGGACGAGCACGCGGTGTCGACCGCCAGGCTGGGCCCGCGCAGGTCCAGCAGGTAGGAGAGCCGGTTGGCGGCGATGCTGAACGCCGCGCCCGTCGCGGTCCAGGCGTCCACCCTCGCGGTGTCGGCCGTGGTCAGGTGGGCGTACTCGTTGCCGGATATGCCGACGAACGCGCCGGTACGGCTGCCGCGCAACGACCGGGGCGCGACGCCCGCGTGCTCCAGCGCCTCCCAGGCCGTCTCCAGCAGCAGCCGCTGCTGCGGGTCCATGGTCTCGGCCTCGCCGGGGACGATCCCGAAGAACTCCGCGTCGAACCCGGCGATGTCCTCCAGGAAGCCGCCGTGCCTGGTCGTCCTGGCCAGAGCCTCGGCGGTGCGGGGAGATCCGTCGTCGAAGGGCTCCCACCGGCCCTCGGGCACCTGGCCGACGGCGTCGCCGCCCGCCATGAGCAGCCGCCAGAAGTCTCCGGGGCCGCGTACCGAGCCGGGGAGGCGGCACCCGACACCGATCACCGCGATCGGCTCGTCGGAGACGGCCGGTCCGGCCTTCTCCGGGGCGGTCCGCGCACGGGACGCGAGCCCCCTGGCCAGGCGGTTGATCGTGGGATACTCCCAGACCAGCGTGGGTCCCAGCTCGCGGCCGAGGAGCACCTCCAACTCCCCCGCCACCGCGACGGCGTCGCGGGAGGAGAGCCCGAACTCCTCCAGGGGACGGTCGGGGTCGACATCAGCGAGGGACAGGCGACAGCGGGCCGCGATACGCCCCGTGAGGAAGCGGCGAATCTCGTCTTCACCGAACAGGTCCACGTGGCAGCTCCAAGAACACCCGAGGTGGTCGGCAAACTTACCCAGACATATCGGGATAAGGGAGCCATGGCAGACCACAATCCATCTCGGCGTTTTATAACGAACGTGATAACGCGCGATATCTGATGAGATTTGTGGTTAAAGCGCAAGTGACCGCGTCATTTCGTTGCGAACGCTCATAGCTGAGAGGCGATCACCCCGCCTAGGGTCGCCTGCCACGGCCACTGTCTCCAGGCCGGGCGGAGGAACGACCATGCGACCTGCTCGACGCGGACTTCTGGCGCTGGCGACCGCGCTTGTCGTCGGACTCCCCTCGACCGCGCACGCCGACCCGGCCTGGCCGTCGGCACTCGGTGACAGGAGCGGCGAGACAGGCTCGGCGGGAGGGACCGCCCGCAAGGAGAAACCCGCGGAGAGCAACGCCCTGATCACAAGATCGGCGGGCAGGACCGCCTCGGCGGTGAGCCCGGCGGTGAAACCACAGCCGAGTCCCTCCGCCGGCAAGGGAGGCAGGAGCCCATGGGGGCCCTGGCCTGCCGCCAGGCCGGGCGCCGCGCGCGTGGTCAAGGAGACCTGGCTCGGCCCGCGCATGCTCGATCTCCAGATCTCGTCGCCCGCGGTCAACGCGACCCTGCCGGTCCGCGTGCTGGTGCCCCAGGGCTGGTCGAAGGGCGCGCGCCGCACCTGGCCGGTCCTGTACCTGCTCGTGTCCCTCGCCCACGCCCAGCAGGACGGGGATCGCCCGCGTCAGCCGTACCGCGCGGACGAACTCCACGGCCCCCAGGACCGGCAGCGAGGCGCTGACGAGAACGACGTCGGGCCGCAGCGCCCCGGCCTGCAGGAGAGCCTGGGCACCGTCGGTGACGCCCGTGACCCGCACCCCTTCGCGTTCCAGGGCCGCGGACAGGTCATGGACCATGGCCGCCTCCGGATCGGCCACCAGCAGTATGGGTGCCGTCCGTCTGTCCCCTTCCACTTCTGGTGCCGTCTGCGGCTGGAGCACCCGGATCCTCCAATGTGGATCAGCCGAAGCGACCGGTGATGTAATCCTCGGTCCGCTTGTCGCTGGGGTTGGTGAAGATGCGGCTGGTCTCGTCGAACTCCACCAGGCGGCCGTGCCGCACGCCGGCTTCGTCGACCTCGGCGGTGAAGAAGGCGGTACGGTCGGAGACACGGGCGGCCTGCTGCATGTTGTGGGTGACGATGACGATCGTGTAGTCGCGCGTCAGCTCCTGCATCAGGTCTTCGATCTTGGTGGTCGCGATCGGGTCCAGGGCCGAGCAGGGCTCGTCCATCAGGATGACGTCGGGCTTCACCGCGATCGCCCTGGCGATGCACAGGCGCTGCTGCTGTCCGCCGGACAGGGAGAGCGCGTTCTGCTTGATCTTGTCCTTGACCTCGTCCCAGAGCGCCGCCTTGGTCAGCGCCTCCTCGACGATCTCGTCCATGTTGCCCTTGATTCCGTTGACCCGGGGACCATAGGCGATGTTGTCGTAGATCGACTTGGGGAAGGGGTTCGGCTTCTGGAAGACCATGCCGATCCGGCGGCGGACCTCGATCGGGTCCACGTGGTCGCCGTACAGGTTCTCGTCGTGGTACAGGATCTCGCCGACCGCGCGGGCGCCGGGGATCAGGTCGTTCATCCGGTTGAAGCAGCGGAGCACCGTGCTCTTGCCGCAGCCGGAGGGGCCGATCATGGCCGTGATCTCACGGTTGCCGATGGTCAGGTCGACCCCGCGTACCGCCTCGTAGTCACCGTAGAAAACGCTGAGGTTGGAGACGGTGAAGACCGGGTCGAGGGCCTCGATGGTGCGGGGGACTTCGGGGCCGCGCACGTTCACATTCGGCACGGAAATTCCAATCTCGGACATTTCTTACCTCACCAGCGCTTCTGGTAGCGGTTACGGAGCCAGATGGCGACCGAGTTCATCAGGAGCAGGATCGCCAGCAGGATCACGATCGCCGCGGAGGCGAGGATGCTGAACTCCTCCTGGGGCCGGCTGATGAAGCTGTAGATCTGCAACGGCAGGACGGTGAAACTGCTCCAGACACCCTCGGGGTTGAACCGGACCAGCGTCGCGGCGCCGAGCATCAGGAACGGGGCCGCCTCGCCGATCGCACGGGAGAGGGCCAGGATCGAGCCCGTCGCGATGCCTGGGATCGACGCCGGGAGCACCTGGCGGTAGATGGTCTGCCACTGGGTGGCGCCCAGTGCCAGTGAGCCCTCGCGGATCGACGGCGGCACCGCGCGGATGGCCTCACGGGCGGAGATGATCACGATGGGCAGCACGAGCAGCGAGATGGTGACCGCGCCGGTCATGACCGTGAAGCCGAACTGCAGCCAGCGGGCGATGATGCCCAGGCCGAGGATGCCGTAGACGATCGAGGGAACGGCCGCCAGGTTGGAGATGTTCAGCTCGATCAGCTTGTTGTACCACTTGGTCTTGTCGGCGTACTCCTCAAGGTAGATCGCCGCGAGGATCCCGGTGGGCAGGGCCATGACCGCGGTCAGCCCGATGATCCACAAAGTGCCCAGGATGCCCGACTGGATGCCCGAGGTCTCCGGGCGGCGGATCGAGGGCTGGTTCTCCCAGAGCATCGGGTTGAGCCGCGGCCAGCCCTTCTCGACGACATAGATCAGCAGCATGGCCAGGAACGCCAGAGCGATCGCGAGGCTGGCCAGCAGCGCGATGCGGAAGAGGTGCTCCCTGAGCGGACGTCCCTTGCTCGCCAACTGCACGGCCGAACGCGGGGTGGAGAGGATGGCCATCAGTCGTAGACCTCGCGATACTTCTGGACCATGCGGGCGCTGAGGTAGTTCATCGCGAAGGTGATCACGAAGAGCAGGGAACCCACCGCGAAGATGGTCTTGTAGGCGATCGAGCCGACGGAGGCGTCGCCGGAGCCGGCCTGGGCGATGAAGGCCGCCATCGTGGACATCTCATTGCCCGGGTAGAGCGTGAAGACGGACTTGAAACCGCCCGCGATCGCGACGATCATCGTCTCGCCCGCGGCCCGGGAGATCGCCAGGATGATGGCGGCGACGATGCCGGAGAACGCGGCGGGGACGACGACGCGCACCGAGGTGAGCATCTTGGAGGCGCCGAGGGCGTACGAGCCCTCGCGCAGGCCGTTCGGCACCGCGGCCATCGAGTCCTCGGACAGCGACGCGACGATCGGGATGATCATCACGCCGACCAGCAGGCCGGCGGCGAGCGCGTTCTTGGCCTCCAGGTCCAGGAAGGGGAAGAGGTCCCTGAGCAGCGGCGTGACGAAGGTGAGGGCGAAGAAGCCGAAGACCACCGTCGGAACGCCCGCGAGGACCTCCAGCACCGGTTTGAAGATCTTGCGAGTCCTGCGGGAGGCGTACTCCGACAGGTAGATCGCCGCGGCCAGGCCGAGCGGCACGGCGACCACGACGGCGATGAAGGTGATCTCCACGGTCGCCACGATGAGCGGCCAGACACCGAACGCCGGCGGGTTGAACAGCGGTCCCCAGTCGGTGGACCCGAAGAACTCGCCGATGCTCACTGCGGCGAAGAACTCGATGGTCGGTTCGAGGAGTGCGATGACGATACCGATCGTGGTCGCCACCGAGACCAGCGCCGCGGTCAGGAGAACGACCTTGACCACGGACTCGCCGTAACGCGGGCGCGACCGCGCCAGGGACCCCGAGGTCCCTGGAACGGTCGTGCGGTGCTGTGCCGACATCAGCCGGCGCTCTTCAGCGACGTGATGTCAGCCTTGAGCTTGGCCTCCTGCTCGGCGTTCAGCGGGACGAACTTGGCGTCCTTGGCGATCGCGTCGATGTTGGACGCGTAGTAGTCGAGGAAGGCCGCGACCTCGGGCCGCTTCACCGCGGCGGTGGAGGGGTAGATGAACAGCGGGCGGGAGAGCGGGGTGTACTTGCCGCCCTGGGCCGCCTCGACGCTCGGAGCCACGCAGCCGCTACCCGAGTCGATCTCCACGGCCTTCAGCTTGTCGACGTTCTCCTCGTAGTAGGTGAAGCCGAAGTAGCCCAGACCACCCTTGGCGCCCGCGACACCGGTGACGATGTCGTTGTCGTTCTCGCTCGGGCTGTAGTCCTTGCGGCTGGCCCCCTCCTCACCGTTGATCTCGCCGGTGAAGTAGTCGAAGGTGCCGGAGTCGGTGCCGGGGCCGTAGAGCTTCAGCGCCTCGGCGGGGAACTTGGCGTCGACGTCCTTCCAGGTCTTGATCTTGCCCTCGGCCGCCGGCTCCCAGATCTTCTTGAGCTGGTCGGTGGTGAGGCAGGTGACCCAGTCGTTCTCCTTGGGAACCACGACGGTCAGCGCGTCGGTCGCCACCGTGAGCTCGGTGAACGTGATGCCCTTCGCCTCGCAGGCCGCCTTCTCCTCGTCCTTGATCGCGCGGGAGGCGTTCGAGATGTCGGTCTCGCCGGCACAGAACTTCTCAAAGCCGCCGCCGGTGCCCGAGGTGCCGACCGGCACCTTCACCTGCGGCTGCTCCTCGCCGAAGAGCTCGGAGGCGGCCTGGGTGAGGGGGGCCACGGTGCTGGAACCGTCGATCTTGACTTCGCCGCTCAGAGCCGCGCTCGCCTCGGTGGAGGTGGCGGGGGCGGCGGACGAGGTGCTTCCGTCACTGCTGGGCTTGGCGTCGCCACCGCATGCGGCCGCGAGCGAAACGACGAGCGCGGCCGTCGCCACCGCGCTGAGGCGGCGCTGTCCACTGGTCACGGTTATGTTCCTTCTCCGTAGTGAGATCCGTTCTCGATGTCTTCGATGAAACTGGGGCAAAGTGAACGGAAGTGAAACGAGCCGTGACCGGCACCGGAAGAGGTGAACCCACGGATGTGAATACCCGGGCTTTGGCAGGATTTTCGTCCTGGCTTGCACCCTCGCAGGACCTTTGGGCTGCGCTTTAGAGGGTTTTGGGGGAAATATGGCCTGGTGGGCGGGGGAGGGCCGTCAGTTCGCGATCGCCTCCGGCCGTGGTCGTCGCAGGTGTGTCGATCCGTTCACCCTCCCGACATCCTGGGGAAGGTGAACGGACATGGCCCGGGGGGCCAACGGGCATGGCGAGTACCCGGGCGTGTGCGGAAGAGCGGACGGCCGTACGGCGCCCGGAAGGGGGACTAGACGGGGAGGGTGAGCGGTCCGCTGCCGAGGCGCTCGAGGACCTTGGTGTGCAGGGGGCCGTTGCTGCACAGCAGGCTGCCGCCGTCGATGTCGGGGACACCCGACAGGTCGGTCCAGATGCCGCCCGCCTCCTCGACGATCACGGTCAGTGCCGCGATGTCCCAGGGGGAGAGTTCGGGCTCCGCCGACACGTCGACCGCGCCCTCGGCGACCATCATGTGTGACCAGAAGTCACCGTAGGCGCGGCTGCGCCAGACGGAACGGTTCAGGTCGAGGAAGGCGTCGAGCTTCCCGGCCTCCTCCCAGCCACCGAGGCTGGAGTAGGAGAACGACGCGTCCTCCAGGTAGGCGACGGAGGAGACCTGGCAGCGCGTGGCCTTGGTGAGGCTCTTGCCGGTCCAGGCGCCGCCGTCGCGGGCGGCCCACCAGCGGCGGCCGAGCGCGGGGGCCGAGACCAGGCCCACGACGACGCGGCCCTGGTCCACCAGGGCGATGAGCGTGGCCCAGACGGGCACTCCGCGTACGTAGTTCTTGGTGCCGTCGATCGGGTCGATGATCCACGAGCGCTCGCCGTAGCCGCTCTTGCCGAACTCCTCGCCGATGATGGTGTCGCGAGGCCGGGCCCGGCCGAGGGTCGCGCGGATCGCCTGCTCGGTCGCCTGGTCGGCATCGCTCACCGGTGTGAGGTCAGGCTTGTTCTCCACCCGCAGGTCCAGGGCCTTGAACCGACGCATGGTCAGGTCGTCGGCCGCGTCGGCCATGACGTGCGCGAGGCGAAGATCGTCGTTGTAACCCGTCACGGATGCCAACGCTATCGCGTTGGTGACCGAATTGAGGAGAGTGGGGCGCAAGAGGGACAATCGTGTCGCCAGCCTATGGCGACGCTAACGCGTCGCGGTGAGGCCGCTCTTGTCCGGCTCCTTCCCTCGTCGAGGGAGGTCGCTCGTTCCTCGCAACCTCCCTCTCCTCAGTCCAGTCGCCGGCGCGGCCTCACGGGGAGTCCCTCAAGGGG
>NZ_JBEXUE010000388.1:0-9734 GCF_040614275.1 Streptosporangium sp. NPDC006013 | reverse complement strand
GATCGGTGATCGCAGCACCGAACTCCCGCCCCCTTACCACCGCTGCCCTGAGCGCAGTTGAGATCGTCTGCTGAGGATCCTGAACTGGCGGTTGCTGAGCTTCCCCGGCATGGGCGTGTGCCGCGAGGTAGGACCCAATCTCGTTGAGGTGGGTGTGGGCACCGCCCCTCTCTGCGCGCCTATTCCGGGCATGAGAGGTCCAGCCACGGAGCGTCGAAGCTACTCAGAAGATGGGCGAACGGTTCAAGTCCCCCCACCGAGCCCCGTCCCTTGCGTCTCCGGTCCGGTCCGGGGACGCGGGGGTCAGTCCGTGGGAAGCAGGGTTCCGAGCGGTCCGAGATCGAGGTTGAGGTCGGAGGGCGAGAGCCCGAAGCGTTCGCACAGTTCGGTCATCGCCTCCTCAAGACGCATGAGCGTCAGGCCCAGCACCTCGACCTGCTCCTCGGTCAGGTCCCCCTGCTCCATCCGGCGCACGCACTGGCGTTCCACCAGCTGTCGCACGAGTTCGACGAGGGTGAGTACGAGGCGGGTCAGGTCCCGCTCGACCGCCTCGGGGTCGGTGTTCACCCGCCATCGGCCGCCCCGCGCCGCTCTCCGGGTGTTCCGGAAGCCCTCCCAGGTGCTCACGGAGTCCTTCCGCCCGCTCGCCGGAGTCCCTTTCGCCGGAGTCACCGAGCGCGCCCTGCCGGATGTCCTCCGCGCGGTTCGCAGGTCCTCCGCGGCGGCGCGGAGCCTCTCCCGGGTGACGCCGGGGTCCTCCGTCTCGCGAAGGTTCTCCGCGGGTGGGCCGTCGCCGGGACGGTTCACCGTGGGGACCCGTGGTCCGGTGGGCCGAGCGCACTCGCCGGGGTGGTCGCGTCGGATGTCCGTACGACCGTGACCGCGTCCGGCGGGTGCACGGAGGGAATCGCGTCGGACGCCCGTACGGACGTGATCAGGGCACGCAGTGAGATGCGGACGAGGTCGATGTCGGCGATGGAGAGCACGAGGTCGCCGCTGACCACGACCCCGCCCGCCAGCAGCCGGTCGAGCAGGTCGACGAGTGCCACGCGTTCGGCGGGCAGGCGTCCCTGGGCGGCGAGCGCGGCGCCGCGCGGGCGGCGGTCAGGTGTCATCGGACATCTCCCGGCCGGTCGTGCCGAGATCCAGCACGGTGAAGGAGTACGGCGCCCAGGGGCCGGTGAGCTCCAGGTCGATCCCCTGCCCGCGCAGGCCGTCGACGGCGGCGGCGAACTCCTCGGCGTGATCCTCGTCGACGAGGTAGGCGCCGTTCAGCACCATCGGGTCCTCACGGCCGGACAGCTCCGGATCCTGGGGCCGGTGCCGGTGGCTCGCGACGGAGGTGGCGGCCAGGGTGGCGTGGATGTGCTCCGCGCGCTCGGCCGCCTGGCGCCACGCGTCCTCCCGGTTGCGCAGGCTGGCCCGGCGGCGTTGCAGGTAGGCCGTCCCCGGCTTGCCGCTCTCCGCGGCACTCTCCCCTGCCACCGGCGAGTCGGCCGCGGCCGGGGCGGCGTACGCCTTCACCCCCCACTCCCTGCGCCCGGTGACGTGGGCGAGCACCGCGGCGAAGTCGTCATGCCTGCGCCGCAGCAGGTCGCGGACCTGCTCCTCGCCGGTGTAGACCGTCACCAGCCGGACCGGTGCGGTGGGGGCCTCCTCCGCGACGGCCTCCACGACGCGATGGTGAGCGCGGGCCGTGTCTCCGACCCAGTCCAGATCCTCCAGAGAGCGCCGTAGCGGCTCCTCGCCGAACTCGTCCAGGGGCACCGGGCTCACGTACGCGACCAGGCCCTCGTGCGTGATCGCACGTACGGGCGCATCGGCCACGCCCGTCACGCCGGCGGGGAGGGCGTGGCCCAGGTCCTGGGCGATCGCGTAGAGGTACGTGCCCGCCTCAGCCATCGCGGTCCCCCTTTCTGGACCTTCTGGCCTCGCGAGGCTCCCGGTACCGCCTCGGCTCCCTGACCTCTTCGGGGGATCTCTCTCCCCATCTGTCCAGGGAGCGGCGCCCCGGGGTCTCCCAGTCCTCCTCCGCGGCGGCCAGCCGGCGGCGCAGGCGGCGGTTCTCCTCGACCAGGTCACGGTCTTTCGTGGTGAGCCAGGGATCGTGCTCCCACCAGTCGATGCCCAGCTCCCGTGCCGTGTCGACCGAGGCGATGAGCAGGCGCAGCTTGATGGTGAGCAGCTCGATGTCCAGCAGGTTCACCCGGATGTCGCCCACGATCACGATGCCTCTGTCCAGCACCCGCTCCAGGATGTCGGCGAGATTGGCGGGCTCCCGCCCGCCGGACGCTCCCCGGCCGTAGGGCTGGGAGAACGCGCCGCCGGGGCGTGCCACCTCGGCCATGTCAGCTCGCCTCGCCGCTGTCGGCCCTGCCGCGCCGGTAGCGCCTCACCCTGCGGTACGACAGCAGGTCCCCCTCGGGGCCCAGCTCGACCTGGTAGAGCGCGAGCATGTCGCCCGACGAGGGGATGTGCCGGTCCTCGACGACCTCGACCTCGACCAGCCAGCCGCCCTCCGCCGGTCGTACCTGTGTCACCCCCTCGGTGTCCTTCGAGGTCAGCTCGGCGATGTGCCGCAACCCGGTCGTTCCCGCGGTCGCCGCGGACAGGGCAGGAGAGCGCCGTCCCGGACGGCGGGCCTTCGCCTGCGGCCTGTCCTCCTCCAGGTCCTCCTCGTCCTCGACCTCCTCGTAGGACTCCTCGTCCTCCTCCGGCTCCTCTTCCGTGTCCTCCTCGTCGGAGGTCTTGTAGGAGTCGTCGGCAGGGCGCTCCGCACGGGTTCTGCGCTTGACAGGCACGGGATCGCTCCCCTCGTCGTCTCTCCGCTCTCTGCCGGTGCGGCCGTACCGGCGGCGGTCCGGGCTAGGTGATCATCTCTCGGAGGATCCGCTCGGCGGCCATGGACTCCTCCTCCTCGGAGATCTCGCCGGATGCCCTGGCCTCCGCGAGCTCCTCCAGGCGGCGTCTGACCGCCGCGGGACTCCGCAGTTCCATCTCGGCCTGTTCCTCAAGCAGCTCCGCGAGCCGGATCAGCCCGCGCAACGGCGCGAGCGGCAGACTGAAGATCAGTCCCAGTGGTTCCATGGTCGATCACCTGCCTTCAGGTCCTGACGAAGTCGTACGGTGCCAGCGGACCGAGCAGGCGCAGCCCGACCCGGTCCGCCCACCGGGTTCCGAACTCGGCCAGGGCCTCCTCGATCTCCGGCTGCCGGTCGGTCTGCGCGAGCAGGGCCAGATGGGCGGCGTCCTGCTCATGGGTGGGTTCGCGTACCGCGATGGCGACGCAGAGTGGGGTGAAGACGTCGAGCAGCGCGGCGGTGTCGGCCTCGCGCTTGGCCGCGATCGATGTGTTGATCAGCTCTCCGAGCCGCATCCTGGTGTCCCACGTCGCCTCTTCGGGGCGCCCGCGGATCTCGTCGCGCAGCCTCGCCGTCTCGGGGTTCTCCTCCAGGACCTCCCGCAGGATTGTCTGCTCGACATAGCGCCCTTTCACGATGTACTCCGCTCGGCCCTCCAGTTCGTTCAGCGTGTTGAGAAAGTCGTCGTGTTGCGGGGTGAGCAACTCGTCGACGACCGCCTGCGCGTCCGTCACCACCGCCCCGAAGCGGAGCGGGAGCACGGGTACCTCGGCGGCGGCTTCGTCCAGCAGCCGCTGGTGGGCCATGAGATCGTCCGGCCTGCCCAGCGGGCGGTCGGTGGGGACGTCGCTCACCAGGGCGGCGATCTCGCCGTACCGCACCAGCCGGACCTGGCCAGGAGGATCTCCCACGCCGAGGGTGTCCGGGGTCAGCTCGACGTCCGCGGGAACGATCCCGTAGATGTAGGAGCCGGCTCCGCGCTTGGGGGCGCCGGATCTCTCGGACCCGGTGGGCCCGGGCCGCTTACCGGATCCGGTGCCACGCCGTCCGGACGGCTGGCGCTTTTCGGACTTCGATCTGCCGGACTGGGCGGTCCCGGACTTTCCGCTGGGATCGCGCATCTCACTCTTCCCTCCGTCGTCTGCGCCGGGGGGCCGGTTCGCGCTCTTCTTCCTCCTCGAACTCCTCCTCCTTGGACCCGCCGGTCAGGCTGCGGAGCTTCTCCCCGGCCGCGTCCAGCAGCCCGTCCGTCGCGCCCTTGGCCTTCGCCTTGCTGCCGCTCTGGGTCACGTCCTGCATCAGCTCCGGCAGCCCCTTCTGGCTGCCGACCTGGGAGAGGTCGAGGCGGTTGACCGCCTCCGCGAAACGTAGGTAGGTGTCAACGCTGGCCACCACGACTCGTACGTCGATGGTCAGAATTTCGATCCCGACGAGGGACACCCTGACGAAGGCGTCGATCACAAGTCCCTTGTCGAGGATCGTCTCGATGACGTCGGCCAGACCGGATGAGGATCGGTAGCCGCTCGCTCCGCCCCCCGAAGGTTGGACAATGGTCATGGCGTTCCTCTCCGGTACCTCCTTCGATCACGCCCTGGTGGCCGTCTTGCGACGGGCGGGACGCCTGGGTGGTTCCTCCTCCGATCTGCGGGACGTGCCGGAACCGCGGCGTCGCAACGGGCGCCTGGGCGGCTCCTCCTCCTCTTCCTCGTATTCGCTCTCCTCTTCCTCGGCTTCCTCCTCGCCGGGCTCTTCTTCTTCGAGTTCCTCTTCTTCCTCGGGGCCCTCTTCCTCTCCCTTGGGGCCCTGGGCCTCCTCCTCTTCCCGGAGAGCCGTCTCCTGGTCCTTGACGACCTTGCTGTCGTGGATCTCGCCGCGCCAGCCCTGAAGGTCGTCGGGGTGCAGGAGTACCTCGTTCATGACATGCCTGCGGAAGTGCTTGAGTTCGAGGCGTGCGCGCCTGCCCTGGGCGCGCCACAGGTTGCCGGTGCGCTCGAACAGGCCCTGCGGGTGGTACTCCAGGACGAGCAGGATCCGGGTGAGCTCGGGGGCGATCTCGTGGAAGGTCACGGCGCCGTCCACGTACCCCTTCGCACCCTTCGAGCGCCAGATGATCCGCTTGTCGGGCACCTGCTCGATGATCGTCGACTCCCAGGTGCGGTGGGACAGGAAGATCTGTGCCTTCCAGTGCAGCTTCTCGTCGGACTGCTGGTCGACGCTCTCGACCTTCTTCATGAACTTCGGGAAGTCGCCGAACTGGGTCCACTGGTCGTAGGCCATCCGGACCGGAACACCGATGTCGATCGTTTCGACGATGTTCGTCAGCTTCAGCTTCTTGCCTTTACCCCCCTTTCCGCCCTTGCCTCCGGTGATCTTCTGTATCAGGCCGCCGACGGCCATCTTGCCCAGTCCCTTCACCAGGTTCCCGGCCGTCGATCCTTTCGAGCCGCCACCTGTTACGGCGCTCATCAGGCTCGATCCGTCGCCTCCGGTGTAGTCGGTCAACCGGCCGGTCACGCCCTTGACCTTGTCACCCACCGATGACAGCGCCCGCTCCCCGGCGGCTCCGAGGAGATTCTGGAACTCGTGGGTGAGCCGGTCCATGGGGGATTCCTGGCCGTTCTGCTGCTTGGGCCGGTCCGTCGAGGTCCTAGCCATCGAGATCACCCCCGTGCCCTGGCGGGTGCCCGCCTGGTGCGCGGCGGCGCCGATCCACGGCGGGAGGGGGCCCGGCTCCTGGGCCTGGCCGGCTCCTCTTCCTCTTCCTCTTCCTCTAGCTCCTCCTCCTCTTCCTCCTCGGGCTCTTCTTCCTCTTCTTCGTCCCTCGGCCGGGACTTCTCACGGGATCTCGTGGCCTTCCCGCGGCGCTCCCGGCGTTCCTCGAACTCTTCTTCTTCTTCTTCGGCCTGCTCAGGGGTCCGCAGCAACTCGGCCCGGTCGTGCAGCCTGCTGCTCAGCGAGTCGATCTGCTTGCTCACCGCTGCTCTGGCGGCGTCCTTGCCCGCGTCCAGAAGATCGCCGCGAACGTTTTCGATGATCTTTTCCACTTCCGGAGAGGAGGTGAGCATCTTCAGCCCCTGCTGCAACAGGTCGCCCTTGCCGGCGCGCAGGTGGCCGGTCAGGCCGGCGACGGCCAGCACAGCCGCCAGCCGGTATTTCCCGCGCCCCAGAAGGTAGCCTCCGGCCACGGCGAGGGCCATGCGCACTACGTTGTTCACGATCACCACTCCTTGTCGATTGTCCTGCTGCGGAGTCCGTCTCATCTCTCCGAGTCCTCGGGGCCGGACCCCGCCGGCGCACCACGGAGAAAGACGACATTGACCAGAGCCGACGCCCGTTGCGGTGAATGTGGGAAGAGCATTCCGTTCCCACAATTTCATTTCCCCATACCCTAGAAAACCCCCATAAAAGCACATATGGGCAAAAAAGGGATAAAAGGGATATTGCTCTGGACGGGCCCCCTCGGGGGCCGGATTCCCGTCGTGGGCCGGGGGGGGGAATAACCGCCCATCCGCCTCTGGTCTACGGCAGAGGTTGAGAGTTCAATGATGTGTTGAGGGCCAACGGCGGAGCTTTGTAACAAGTGAAGCCAGGTTCCCGGAAAGATTTGGTCAAGATTCCTAAGACGAATGAGCCGAGACAGGAGAGAGGCGCTTAAAAAACGGGCACAACCACCTCGTTAACCCGTAAAGCGGAGGTACAGCCCTGGTGAGAAGATCGAGGGCCGGGTTCGCCTTGGTTGCCATGACGGTTGTTTCCACCATGGTCGGCGGGCTCACGGGATGTGCACGTGCGGAGTTCACCTACGTCCGCCACGACGACGGGCAGACGTACTTCAAGGTTCCGGCGGCCTGGCAGAAGGTCGACCAGACGGCGCTGGACAAGGCGACCATCGGAGCCGACCTCGAATCGGCCACCGCGCAGCTGCGCAAACAGCTCATCTGGTCGACCGCCTACGACGCCCACAGCAAACCGTCCCCAGATCACCTACTCGGCTACGGCACCGGGGACGAACCATTCGTCTTCGCCCGGATCGCCAAGCTCCTCCCCGAGGAGCAGGACGCGCTCTCCCTGAACAGCATGCGCAACTCCGTCCTGCCCGTCACCGAGACGGTGCGCAAGGAGTACGCGGAGATCCCCGGCTACCCGCTGAAGGACTTCGAGCTTCTCGCCGACGAGGTGCTCCAGCCCGGAGACGGCCTGCGCGGGGTGCACGTGCGGTTCAACTACGCGATCGAGGGCGCCGGGACGGAGACCTTCGACCTCACCTCCTATCTGGCCCCGGACGGCAAGCAGATCTCCACCCTGCTGATCCGCTGCTCGGCCGCCTGCTACCGGAAGCGCGCCGGGGAGTTCGACAGGATCGCGCAATCTTTCAAGGTCAAACGACTCACCGGGTGAGGAGAAGCCCGTACATGAAGTCACCTCCGCAGCCCCCCACCTTCGAAGGACTACGGGCCCCCGGCTCGGGTCCGACGGACCCGCATCCCGACAAGCGTAAGAAGATGCCGTTCTGGGATCGGATCAAATTCCTCCTCATCCTGACGATCATTTATTTCATCCTGGTGTGGAGTGAGATGGCCTCATTCGAGGGCATCATGACGTTCCAGGATGCGATGATCACCACCGCTGTCGCGGCGCCGTGGATCTTCTGGCTCCTGGGCGCCGAGTTCCTGCGCCAGCTCCACTTCTTCGTCAGCGAGCGCTCCGCCGGATACAACCGGTTCTGGACGCGCGGTGTGTTCGGCGGCTTCGAGCGCTGGACCCACCGCCGCTTCTCCGACTGGAATCGCTTCAGGATGGCACGTGCCATCAAGTGGCTGTTCTGGATCGCGGTGCTCGCCCTCATCCTCGGCGAGGTGCTGGACACCTCTCCCGCGCTCGCGTTGTTCCAGGCGCCCGCGCTGCTCTGGCAGGCGCTGCCGTACATGGCGCAGCTCGCCTTCGCGTTCTTCTTCATCGCCTTCCAGTTCATCGGTCTGTTCTGGCTGCTGTCGCGGGGCGGAGTGGAGACCTACTTCCCCGACGACATCAAGACCCGCTTCACCGACGTGTGGGGCCAGGACCACGTCGTCGAGCGGGTCAAGGAGAACATCGTCTTCCTGGAACGGCCGGACGCGATCGAGGAGCGCGGTGGCTACGTGCCCAGCGGCCTGCTGCTGTGGGGCCCGCCGGGCACCGGTAAGACCCTGATGGCCGAGGCCGTGGCCGGGGAGACCGGCAAGCCGTACGTGTTCGTCGACCCCGGCGCGTTCGTCAACATGTTCATGGGCATCGGCATCCTGAAGGTGAAGTCGCTGTTCAGGAAGCTCCGCAAGCTCTCGCTGCGGTACGGGGGCGTGATCGTCTTCTTCGACGAGGCCGACTCCCTCGGACGGCGTGGCTCGCTGGCGCAGCAGGGGCCCAGGGGCGGACCCGGATTCTCCCCGCACGCCGCCGGGTGCCATGGCTTCGGCTACCTCAGCGAGGACACCCGCTGGTTGCTGACCCGCAAGGGCGCGACGGAGCGGGAGGAGCCGGACACCGGCCGCAGCCGCTTCATGATGGGCGGTATGGGCGGCGGAGGCGGCGACCCGGGCACGCTGCAGGCGCTGCTCACCGAGCTGTCGGGCCTGAAGAAGCCCCGGGGCATCGTCAACCGGCATGTGAGAAGGCTCTTCGGCATGCGGCCCAAGCCGCCGCCGAAGTACCGGATCCTGGTCATGATGGCCACCAACATGCCCAACTCGCTGGATGAGGCGCTGCTGCGGCCGGGCCGCATCGACCGCATCTACAAGGTGGGCTACCCGTCGAAGGCGGGCCGGGTCCGCACCTACCGGGGCTACTTCGACAAGGTCGACCACGAGCTGACCGACGAGCAGCTGGACAAGCTGGCGACGATCACGCCCTACGCCACCGGTGCCACGATCAAGGACCTGGTGAACGAGTCGCTGATCACCGCGATCCGCGATGGCCGGGAGGTCATCACCTGGTCGGACGTGACCAGGGCCAAACGGCTCAAGCAACTCGGGCCGCCCGAGGACGTGGAGTACATCGAGCGCGAGCGGCACGCGGTCGCGGTGCACGAGGCCTGCCACGCCGTGGCGGCCTACCGCACCCGCTACCACCTAGAGATCGACATCGCCACGATAGAGAAGGGCGCCGACTATCTCGGCATGGTCGCGAGCATCAAGCCCGAGGACCAGTTCACCCGCTGGAAGTCCGAGCACGAGGCCGACATCATGGTCTCGCTCGCCTCACTGGCGGGGGAGCGGATGTTCTTCGGCGAGGACAACTCCTCCGGCGTCTCGGGTGACCTGTTCTCGGCGACGTACCTCACCGCGCTGATGGAGGCGCACTGGGGCATGGGGCGCGGGGTGACCTCGGTGCCCGCACTGCAGGAACTGGAGATCCTGGGGGGCAAGTCGATGCCCAAGCCAGGCGGCGGTGGCATCGGTTTCACCAAGCCGCCGGGTGGCGGGCAGTCGCCGGCCCCCGACGTGCTGGGTGAGCGCATCGAGTTCAACCTGGTGCGCCTGCTGGACCGGACCGAGGAACTGCTGCGGGAGCACCGCAGAGACGTCCTGTGCCTGGCCCACGCGCTGGAGACGCACAAGACGCTCAACGGTGACGACGTGGTCGCGATCCTGGAGCGGAGGCAGGGGCCGCTGGTCGACGGCTCGGTCTATCTCTCGGACGACTTCTACGCCGAGATCGAGGAGTATCACCTGGAGGCGGCGCGGGCGCATCGCGAGCACAGCCACGTGTCGCGCTCCCTGCCCGTCCCGGCGGCCCTGCTCAGGCTCGAACCCGCCGTCGCGGTCGTGCAGGGAGCGGTGGTGACGGGCAACGGCCACGGCGCCACGATGTCGGCCGGGCCGGCCTCGGCGGTCGCGG
>NZ_JBEXUE010000387.1:0-9734 GCF_040614275.1 Streptosporangium sp. NPDC006013 | reverse complement strand
TCGGACTCGCTAGCCACGGCCATGGAGGCGTTCCGCGCATCGATCCGTCCGCGGCGTGGCCGCCGGCCGCGGGCCTCGATGGCAGGCTCCGCGCCGGGCCGCCCGTTGTCACCAGCACTCATGACTTCAAGGCTGTCGTTGAACCGAGCCCGGAGACTTTTCACCGCCTTTCGTGAACGGTTCTGGGCCGGTAGCCGGGAAAGCCTCAAGCCGCGGTCGAACCATGCCGCTCTGCTCCCCGTGGTCGAGGCCATGCGAGCAGCCGATCAACCACCTCTTCATGACGAACACGGTTGAGGCCGCGGCAACCTGTGACACAGAATCAGATGATCACAGCGACCTGCGGATCGGTCCCGCGGCGATGACTGGTCTTGCCCCGGCCGGTGCGGCAGGGTGAGCCGGCCGGCGCGGCGCAGGCGGTCATCGGGCAGTCGTGGGCCTCCACGCGCAGGAAGTTGGGGTGCCGTTAAGAAACGTGCCACCTCGCGTCCGGCACGGCGACGGCGCCATCACCATGCAGTTCGGGCAGTCGTAGCGCTCGACCGCCTTGGCGGCCTCCTCCGGAGCCGGCTTCACCCACCCCGTCTCGCAGAACCCTCTCTCACAACCGGAAGGTTCTGTGAGGAGTTCTGCGAACAGCCGCCCGCGCGAACGCGGCCGCTAGGCACATGGGCTCCGGCCTCGCAGAACTGGTCATTTCTGCGAACCACACGAGCTACATCCAGGTCCGCGCGTACGCTTGCAGTGCGTCGCGGACGAACGTCGCCCCCGCGGCGTCGTCGTACATGGCGGCGAAGCGGGGGTCGTCGACGAACATGTCCCCAATGCCGTTCACCATCTCGATCGAGCGCTCCCGGTCGCCCTCGGCGGTGGGGGTGCCCGGGATCTGACTCAGCCACTGGACGTGCCGGGCAGCCAGCGACTGAGCGTGTTCCGATGTCGGCGAATCCCCGGCCTTCACTGCAGCAACCCATGCGGCGACGAGGTCGTCGGTGTCCTGCTTCCAGGCCCGCTGCTGGTCGAGGCTCTTGCCATGCCACCAGTCGTTGCTCACTTGGAACGCGCGCTCGCCCCAACGTGAGATCACCTCGTCCTTGTAGAGGTCGTTGAACCCCGCCAACATGACATCCATCCGCGGTTCCACCCCCGCCTGCAGAGCCTCGAGCGTGTGACGCACAGACCGGACCTGCCGTTCGATGCGGTCCCGTTCCTCTTCCAACGCGGCGATGTGGGCGCGGAGCCCGTCGAGCGCGTCCACCTCGTCGGCCAGGACCTCGGCGATGGCCGGCAAGCCCATACCGAGCCGGCGCATGAGCAGGATCCGCTGTAGCCGGGCGACCGCGGTGGGGTTGTAGTAGCGGTACCCGTTCGCGCCGACCCGGGACGGGGCCAAGAGCCCGACGCGGTCGTAGTGCCGCAGGGTCCGGCTGGTGATGCCGGCCCTCGCCGCGAGTTCCTGGATCGTCCACTCCATCGTTCCAGTGTTACCCCCGGCGGAGAGTAGTTGCGATGATCTCCGAGGCGTCGGCGTGCAGGGCCTGCGCCGCCGTCTGCCCGGTCGCCGCCAGGTAGGTGTCGACCAGCCGGTTGCCCGCGGCGTACCCCGCGCCCATCGGCAGTCCTACCGGGGTGAGGCCGAAGCGCTCGGCGCTGGGGTCGCCGTGCACCCATGCAGTGAAGTTCTGCATGCCTGTCACGTCGAGCCCGGCGAGCACCTTGCCGAAGACCTCGTCGTCGTGCAGGTGCGGCACGCCGATGCGGGCGGGGCCGAGCTCGTCGCCGTAGAGCTGACGGGCGAAGGCGTCGGCCAGGCCCTCGCCGACGATGTACTCACCGACCGTGACGGTCATCGGGTCCCACACAACCCCGCCCGGGCTCCACCGCAGGTTGTGGTGCAGTTCGTGTACGGCGGTGGCCTCCAGCCGCTCCACGTTCTCGGGGAAGGGCCAGAACGTGATGGCGATGTGGCCCGAGATGCCGCCGAACCCGGTCAATCCTTTGCAGGGACCCATGAAGTGTTCGTCACCCGGATCGCCGAGGACGAACAGCACGGTGATGTCCGGGGCCTCCAGCCCCGGCGTAGCCTCCAGCAGTACGGCGAGAGCGTCGTCGAGCGCGCGTTCCATCCGCTCCCAGGCCCCGGCCGCAGCCAGGGTTTCGAGCGCGTCGAGGCAACGCTCCTCGTCGCGGTCGATGGGGAACCCGGACGTTTCGAGGTGTACGGCAACCAGGTCGACCTCGCCGGGGTGGTAGCGGTACATACCCTTGTTGGGCTCCAGCATCGAATGCAGCAGGCCAGCGCGGTCCGCGACCGGGGCCAGCAGGATCCGCCGCATGGCGGAGTAGGTGTCAAGAACAGTGATCGACATGGCCCCGATGCTAGAAGTTGACGCAGCGTCAAGGTCAAACCAGCGGCGCTCTTCGTCGAGGTACGACCGGCATGCCGTCACCCAGTCCCGTCATGACCGGCGGTTCGCCGCTGCGATGGACTCACGCAACTTGGTCAGCCGCTGTTCCGGCGTGCGCAGCTCCTCGGTCTTGCAGTCCGCGGTGAACACATCCACCGCTGCACCCCCGCCGTCGCCAACTGCGCCAGAGAGCCTCCTCGGAGGCCTGTCGGCGCGACCCGACTGACACAGCACCGCGACCGCGATGACCGGCGATCGCCAACCTAACCCGTCACACGGAGCTACTTTGCCCGTGGTGGCGCCGACCCGAGTGGGGCCATGAAGTACACGCGATGGCGTCCGGCCAGGTCAGCGGCTTGCGCTTAGCGCGACAGAGCAACCGTTCTGCCGGGTGTACCCGTTCGACCGCAGTCAGCCGGCCAGGGGCGACATGATTGCGTGTACCTGGTGGTACGAGTGTTACCGACACCCCGGTTCGCCGTAGGCCCCACGAGCGATGGGGCGAGTTCTCATCGAAATCGGCGACGGAGGCGCGCCTCTTGGACGATGACCTACGTCTCCTCCACGGTGAGGTAAGAATCCCGGGCCGGATGCAGAACTTTAGTCCGGCGAGCATTACCCGCGTTGACCTGGACGATGTCACATCCATGGGGACCGGCTGCACTCCCTGACAACGGCACAAGGCCGACGACCCCAGGAGACGCGATCAGGGAGGTGGAGCCGTGGAGGTGGGTCTCGGGAGCGTGGTCGTGCTCGGGCTCTTGTACGCCAGCCACTGCCTCAGGGTCTGGCTACGCGGGCGAGCCAGGCCGAGCACGGCCGGCGCGCAGGGTGCGAGTACGACCCCGGCCATGATCAGGGTGCTGCCCCCGGGCAGTCGGCTGACGGTCCGGGCAGCGGACGGCTCGATGGTCAAGGTCGATCTGGCTCGAGCAGCGGAGCCGCCCCATGGTCTATGACGACGCGGCCGTTGAGCCGCTCTTCCTGGCGGGGTGCCGCGAGGGCTGGCCAGGACCGGCCCAGACCACCAGGCCGGTCGAGGCGAAGGCCTTGCCGGACGGCGCCGGGGTCGCCATCGTGTCGCCGGTGCAAGCGGCGGTCGCCGCCTTCTACGCGCAGGAGGCCAAGAAGCTGTTCGGGTTCGTGATACGGCTCGGCACCGGCGACCCGGAGCTCGCCGCCGACATCGTGCAAGCCACCTTCCTGGACGCGTTAACCAGCTGGGACACGATTCGCGAGCACCGCGCCTGGATACGGCGCGTCGCCGAGCGCAAGCTGATGCGTGCCAAGGACCGCACACGGCTGAGAGAAGACCCGGTCGCCGAGCTGCCCGACGTCGAACGGGCGATGGCTCCCGGCCACCGCTCCGAGCTGCTGCGTCCCGACGCCGCGCTCGAACTGAGCGAGCAGATACAGCAAGTGACCCGCATGATCGCCAAGCTGCCCCACCGGCAGCGCATGGTGCTGGCCTGGCACCTGGACGGCTACTGCAACCAGGAGATCGCCAGACACCTGCGAATGACACCGGACGCTGTCCGCCAGAACCTCAAACGCGCCAAATCCGCCCTGAAGATCGCACATTACGGAGGTGAAGCATGACGCCGCGCGAGCAGTCCGATGCTGAGCTCGACGCGATTCTCGCAGCATTCAACCAGGTGGTGGACGACCTGGTGGATGAGGCGATCGACATCGACTCCGGCTGGGAGGCGATCGTGAGCGCAAGATCGGCTTCCGATAACACCGCTGCCCTGCGGGCGATGCGCGATCGGGTGCACCCCGCCTCCACACGCAAGGCGCTCCCCGTGGGAGACAGCCGTACCCGGCTGCCCCGGTGGGACAACATCCCGGTCCCCGCCGAGCCCAACGCCAGCGAGGTGGTGCACCACATCAGCGACGCCGGCATCAGCGACAGGATCAGCCGTGCGACCCACCTCGCCCAGAGCCGTAAGGCCGGTCGTGCCGCGGACGACGTTGTGGAGGGTTCGGGATCGCTGGCGATTCCCGGCGGCGATCTGCGGACGATGCGTAACGCTGACCGCGAGGAAACCCGGGCCCTGATCGCGCACTGGCGGGAGCTGTTGAGCAGTTGCCCGGCAGGGGCTCTCGGGATGGAAGGCTCGGCGAGGGTCACGGAAATGGTGGCCGCACTGGCGGAGAGCTCGATCACGGACCGGGACGAGCACACCGCCTTGCACCTGATCCAGGCCGCTTTCCCCCATCTGGTGTTTCTGGGCCGCTGCCATCCGGCTGTGTTGGAGGTGCGGCGTGCCTGGGCCGAGTCCCTGTCCGAGCTCGGCCGGCACCGGCGGGCCGAGTCGAGGCTGCGTCGACTGAGCGAGGACGAACAGCGGGTGTTCGGCCTTCCCAACCCGCGCACCACGCTGCTGCTGCTGTGGGCGCTGGTCGGCCAAGGCCGTTTGCGGGAGGCTGAGGACGGCTTCGGCTCGTTGCAGGGCCGCCTGCTCCTGTCACAGGGCCCCGACAGCCCGATGCTGTGGCATCTGCAGTGCCGGCGCGCCTGGTTGCTGGGGCAGCAGGGACGGGTGGAGGAGTCGGTGAGCGACTACGACGCCGTCATCATCAACCGGATCCACGAGCTGGACGAAAACCATGCCGACACCCTGGACGCGCGGCACTCCAAGGGAAAGATCCTCGTCGTCGCCGGGCAAGGCGAACAGGCGCTGGCCCTCCTGCGCAACCTGGGGGAAGACCGCGCGCGTATCCAAGGAGACCGGCATCCCGACACGCTGGAGACCCGCAAGTACCTTGGCCTGGCCCAGGCGCTGGCCGATCCGCGCGACGACCGCGTCGTCGGCCGGGTCATCCATGACCTCGAAGAGTCCCTGCATCTTCAGGACAAGCGGCACGGCCCAGGCCATCCCATGAGCCGTGACACGGCGGCATGGCTCGGCCGGCTCCTCCGCCTCCAGGAGGCGATCCGTTTTCGGGAACCGCTCCCCGTTCTGCGTCAGGTCCTGGCCGTCGACGCCACAGACAAGGACGGGAGCGTGTGCGCCGATGTGCGGTAGCGATCACCGCACGCTCAACCAGTTCCCCGATGGAAACAGTACAGAGAGTGAGGGAGGCAGAAATGAAGCTTGGACTGCTCACGGCCGCGCTCGGCCAGATGTCCCTGGAGCAGGTTGCCGCCTGGGCGCCGCAGGCCGGATACCAGGCGCTGGAGGTGGCGGCCTGGCCGGTCGGCAGCGAACACATCCACCAAGCCGCCCACCTCGATGTGGCCGGCTTCACCGCCGATGACGCCGCCCGCGTGCGCGAGCTGCTGGACGGTCACGGCCTGGCCATCTCCGCGGTGACCTACTGCGGCAACAACCTGCACGGCGATCCCGCAGAACGCGACCGCGTCCACCGTCACCTGCGGGCCTGCGTCGATGCGGCAGCGGTCTTGGGCGTCCGGTATGTCACCACCTTCATCGGCCGTGACGTCACCTTGCCGGTGGCCGACAACCTCAAGCAGGCCGAACAGCACCTGCCCCCGCTGACCGGCTACGCGGCGGACCGCGGCGTGAAGCTGCTTGCCGAGAACTGCCCGATGGAAGGCTGGCATCCCGACGGATACCCCGCCAATCTCGCCTACTCGCCCGAGCTGTGGGACTGGATGGCCGGACTCGGCTTCGGCCTCGCCTACGACCCCTCTCACCTGCCCTGGCTCGGCATTGACCCCCTCGACGCGCTGGAACACGCCCTGCGATCCGGCATTATCGGCCATGTTCAGGCCAAAGACATCCAAATCGACCAGCGGGCCCGCACTCGCTACGGGGTGTTCGGCAAGACAGCCGGACGCACCTCTCCCACCGACGTCGGCTGGTGGCGCTACCGCGTTCCCGGCCGCGGGCAACTCGACTGGAACCAGATCATCGACGCACTCTATGCCGCTGGATATGACGGCGACGTCGCCGTCGAGCACGAGGACCCGGTGTGGGGCGGCACACTCGAGCGGACCCTGCAAGGCATGCAGATCGCCGCGCACACCCTACGACCGCTGATCCTCACCACGACGAGAGCTGAGGAGCCGGCCTGAAGGGGTCCCAGTAGTCCTGACGAAACTTTCGTCGGATATGCCCTCATGGCGATCGCACACATCGGCTTCTTCACCCCCGCCGCTCTCATCGCCAAGCCGATCCCCGGTGTGCCCCCGGCCAGAACTACAGCGAGTAAGAAGGGCATACAGCATGAGCATGAGCATCGATAGGTTCGCGGTGGCAGGGGCAACAGGGCGGCTGGGCCGCCACGTCGTCGACGTCCTCACCGAACGGGGGCACCAGGTCGTGCCGATGTCACGAGCCACCGGCGTGGACATCATCACCGGTGATGGCCTGGCCGAGGCCCTCACCGGGGTCGAGGCCATCATCGACGTCGCCTCCTGGCACGCCTCCGAGAAGGAGGCGGCGACGGAGTTCTTCCGCACGTCGGCCCGCAATCTGCACGAGTACGGTCAGAAGGCGGGGGTCGCCCAGATCGCCATGGCGTCCATCATCGGCGTCGACAAGGCTATCGCCGGTTTCGTCGCCGCCAAGAAGGTGCACGAGGAACTCCTCCTGTCCGGCCCGCTCCCCGTCCGCATCCTGCGGGCCGCGCAGTTCCACGAATTCGTCGGACAGCTCCTGGACTGGCAGCAGGGCGACGTCGCCTACATCCCGGCCCTGCCCACCCAGCTCGTGGCCTGCCGCACCGTGGCCGAGGAACTGGTCGATCTGGCCACCGACCCCGGCGCGCCCGCTCAGCCCGCTCCCGGAACACCGATCCCCGAGATCGCCGGACCCCGCAAGGAGACCATGGCGGAGGCGGCCCAACTTCTCGGCGCCCGCCGAGGCATCAAGGTCGCCGCCCGGCTGGACGCCGGCCCGATGCGGCTGTACGGATACATCTCCACCAAGGAGGAGCTGTTCGACCTCATGGTGGACGAGGTCCACGCCGAGATCCTCCCCGAGGAGCAGCCCGGCGACTGGCGGGAGGTATTGCGCATCCGCGCCCACCGCACCAGGCAGGCCACCCTCCGTCACGAATGGCTGGCCGACCTGCTCGGCGGCCGTCCGACCCTGGGCCCAAACGCCCTCGCCGTGACCGAGGCCACGCTGGCCGCCCTCGACGACCTCGCCGACCTCGACACCGTCCTGCGCGCCGTGGAGACTGTCAGCGCCTACTTCACTGGCGCGATCAGGCGCGAGATCGCGAACCTGCGGGCCGAGCGCGCCACGGGCCTGTCCAAGCGCGACTGGCAGCGCGCCTCCGGCCCGCATGTGAGGAGGATGCTGGCCACGGGCCGCTTCCCGGCGCTGGCCAAGGCCGTGCACGACGGCACGGAGGTGGACGCCGAGGCGTCCTTCGCGACCGGCCTGGACTGGGTCCTCGACGCCGTGGCCGCCAAGCTCGCCCGGCCGCCGGCGTGACGCTCAGGATTTCCAGGTGACATCCGTGGCAGCGCATGACGCCGCCAGACTGCGCACCTACCTGCTCGACTGGTTCAGAGGCAAGCTCTGACGCCGGACGACCGGGCGGCGCTGGAAGGGCTGCGCCATCTGCAGCGGTACGCGGGCTCCTACGCTCATGTCCATGGCCAGCAGCCGCACCCCTCCGATTCGCGCTCACCGGCTCGCCGGTCGGCCTGCTCCCCTGGAACAGCCAGGCCATGGGCGGTCTCGACGCCGAGGCCCTCCTCGCCTACGTCACGATCTACTGGCTGGCCGGCACGGCCGGCTCTGCCATGGGCATCTACGCCGAACACGAGCGGCAGCGCGTCGATCCGGTGGTCGGGATTCTGGTCGGCGCTGGACACCCGCGCGTAGCCGAACAGTATGTGTCGGAATCTAGCGCACGAACTGTTCTCCGACATTGAAAGTCGACGCGGGTTGTCGACACATGGGACCTGGGGCTTTGTGATCGGTGTCCCAGTGTCGGCAAACACTCGTTTTCCGACATGCTCACGCCACGAGGAACATCGAAACCGGAACGTGCACCCGCACTTTCAGTAGCCAAAGTCACGGAGAGTACTACCGCTAATTTCTGCACTAATCCTCCCCGGAGGCCCACCCTCGCCGAGCGGCACAACGGACCGTGTGCTGACTGCCTTTGACGCTTATCCTGTCGGCCCCCTATGTGGGCCGGACCCCTCGAACGTACGCCGAACCTGCTCGGTGCGCATTGAGTATGACCTACTCATTGCGGGATGGTAGCGACGCCCTCACTGTGGGTGAAAGCACCCATAAGGGGGGGATCATGCGATTACGACACCTTGCCGCACTCGTCGCGAGCCTGCTCATGCTCGCGCTGGTGCAGACACCATCGGCAGAGGCGGCGGGTACCCGGCCCGTCGCGATCACCATCACCAAGGTCAGATGCGTCGACGACTGCCGCAACGAGGGGCTGGAGGCGGCCGGCGAGTCGGCGGCCGACTTCTTCGCCGAGGTCTGGATCGATGGCGTGGACCTGTCCAGGACACCACGGGCGCCCGACGACCAGGAGTTGGTGGAGCCATTCTGGCCCAAGGGCCACGACGTGCCTGACACGCGCACACAGGTGCCGATCTCGGTCCAGATCTGGGACTGGGACACCACCGGTGGGCACGACAATGGCGACGCCAGCCCGCGCAACAACGACAACAACCTGGACATCACCGTCGATCTGAACACCGGGCGCTGGACCGGCGACGTCGACTGGCCGCAGTCCTGCGCGATCGGCGACGGTAACCAGGACGACGACGAGGACGAGCCGCGGGTGGAGGTCTGCTTCGACATCAGCACCGACGCCACCTCCGGCGACGCCGACGGCGACGGGCTACTCGACGGCTGGGAGCGCAACGGCTACAACGACAACGCCGACTCCGTCATCGACGTGGACCTGCCCAAGATGGGCGCCGACCCGCGGCACAAGGACCTGTTCGTCGAGCTGGACTACGTGGGCGACCACCACCCCGACCGCGAGAGCGTGGCCGAGGTGAGAGCCGCCTACGCCGCCGCTCCTAAGGACGCGGGCGGCGTGCCCAATCCGGACGACAAACTCGGCATCACGCTCCATCTGGATATGGGACCGCTGGCCGACGGCGACCTGCGTGAGTCCGGCATGCCCCGGGGCACCTGCTCCGATGGGGTGGACAACGGAGGCGGCGATGCGATCGACGGCGGCGACCCCGACTGCTACTTCCTCAGCGGCAGCGTCGAAGACCCGCCCATCGGCGATTGCGATGACAACAACGACAACGACCTCGACGGCAAGACCGACGCCTACGATCCCGACTGCCTGATCGCCGACGACTTCGGCGCCCTGGCCAGAGGCAACGAGCTGATCGGCGACGGGACGACCAAGGTC
>NZ_JBEXUE010000386.1:0-9789 GCF_040614275.1 Streptosporangium sp. NPDC006013 | reverse complement strand
CCGCCGAGCTGGAACCAGACGACCCGTCCGGCCGAGGTCTCGTACCAGCCCCAGTCCGAGGACAGTTGCTGGACCAGCCAGAGACCGCGTCCGCCCTCCCCTCCCACGCCGACCGTCAGGACACGCCGTCCTCCGCCCGGCGGGCCACGACGAGGACGACACCTTCGTACTGCGGTCCTTCCGCCGCCTCCAGCCAGTCCTCGTCACTTCCCTTGCCGAAGATTCGCGCGAGGTCCGGCGGCAGCTCACCGTGTCGCCGGGCATACTCGCCGGCCTTCAGATAGAGCTTTCCGAACGAGTACTTCGTGTGCTCGGTGATGTCCGCGACCTCGTCGACGACCAGACCGGCCTGACGCGCGAATTCCGGATAGTGCTCGGCCCGTGGCATGGGGACCATGCGCCACAGCGCCGACATCTCCGCCAGCGCGTACTCCTCCTCCTCGCTGAGCTCCGGCCCTCGCCTGATGTAGTCCGTGAGGACCACTCTGCCCCCGGGGCGCAGGACGCGCCCGATCTCGCTCAGGGCCCGTACCTGGTCGGAAAGGTGCACGAAGGAATCGATCGCCAGGACGGCGTCGAAGAAGCCGGGGGCGAACGACAGGTTCAGCGCGTCGCCCCGCTGGAACCGTACCCGCTCCTCCATGCCCTCGGCCCTGGCCAGAGCAGCCGCCCTGTCGACCTCGCCGGCGCTGATCGAGACACCGACCACCTCCGCGCCCGTCGCCCGCGCCATCTGGACGGCCGATGCTCCCGACCCGCAGCCGAGGTCCAGGATTCTGTCACCCGGCCCCACGCCGAGCTTGCCGATCATGAGGTCGGTCAGCCGGACGCCGGCCTCGCCCAGTTCGCTGCCGTCCTGAGGCCCCGTCCAGTACCCGACGTGCGTCTGCCCGCCGTACATCTCCGAGAGGGCCTGACCGTTCCTGTCGTAGAAATCGGCGACCTGTTCCGGCGTCGGGGGCTCGAAGGCCGAACGCGTCGTGGCCGAGATGAAGTCACGCGCGCTGCGCCGTAGCTGTTCGATGCTCACCGGCACGTCCTCTCACTCATCGGCGGCGAGCGCCGCGGCGGCGTGCCGGTCGAGCAGGTCGCGGGCGTCCCGCACCTCCTTCGCCATCGGCCGGTCGGCGTCCAGCGGCGGGGAGATCTCGGCCAGCTCCGCCCAGATCCCGTCGGCCTGGGGCTCCGCGCCGACCATCACGGCGAGCTGGGCCACGCCCAGGGCCAGCGAGCCGATGGCCAGCCAGCCCAGCTCCAGGCCGTCGGCGACCGCGTTCGCCCCGTTGAGCGCCATCGGGACGTGGTCCTGGTTCCAGCCGTTGGTCGGCAGCGTGGTCAGCGAGGCCGGGTAGACGACCTGCCTGATCCGGGAGACGAACGACGTCGCGCTGATGTGCACGCCCGCCAGCCCGCAGCCCCGGCCGGCCCTCGGCGTGAGCATGGGCGGCAGGTCTCCGTTGGTGGCCGGGCTGAGCAGCAGGCCGAGCTGCCGCTCGGCCAGGTAGGCGGCCATGTGCAGGGAGAGCCCGATCTGGTCGGAGGCGAGGCCGACCGGCATGGCGTGGAAGTTGCCGCCGTGCAGCACCTGGCCCTCGTAGGCGATCGGGTTGTCCTGGCAACCGCTCGCCTCCCTGGCCAGCACGTCACCCGCCGAGGTGAGCTGGTCGAGCACCGCGCCGAGCACCTGCGGCGCGCACCGCAGGCTGTACGGCTCCTGCAGCGGCCGCCGCTCGTCCCGGACCAGGCCCGCGGGCAGTTCCCGCCTGATCCACCTGGCCGCCGTGAGCTGCCCGAGCTGGCCGCGGGCGAACGCGTGGCCGTCGTCGTAGTGCTCGCTGTTGGCCCGCAGCAGGGTGGCCAGCCGGCCGGTCAGCATCGCCGCCGCCCGGACCAGCCGCACCGCCGACTGGTGGTTGAGGATGGACACCGCCAGGCTCGCGCCGGTGCCGTTGACGAAGGCGAGCGCCTCCCTGACCGGCCACTCGAACGGCTCGGCGCCCAGCGCCGCGAGCGCCTCCCTGGCGGGCCTCGTCTCCCAGCCGCCGTCGGCGCCGCGCATCCACGCCTCACCGAATCCGGTGAACGTCAGCGCCGCGTGTGCCAGCGGCTGCAGGTCCCCGCTCGCGCTGACCGTGCCGTCCCGCGGGATCACCGGCGTGAAACCGGCGTTCCACAGGTCGGCCAGGGTCTGCCAGAACTCCGGCGAGACCGCCGAGAACCCCCGGCGCATGCTGTTGAGGCGCAGCCAGAAGATGAGCCGGGACACCTCCGGGCTCAGCGGCCTGCCCTGACCGGTGCCCAGGTGCGAGATCAGCGAGCTGCCCTGCTCCATCTCCGACTCCGCGGCGTACGTGACGAGCGGGCCGAATCCCTGGGTAAGTCCGTAGATGGGCTGGTCGGCGGCCAGGTGCTTGGCGACGGTCGCCGCACTGGCCTCCATCCTGGCGATGTCGGCGTCGTCGCACGGATCGACCCGGCCCTCCCAGGAGGCGCTCCTGGCGATCTCCGCCAGGTACGCCGCACCGGTCGTCTCGCTGCTCGTCATCTCGGCGGTCAGTGTCACTTTGCTACCTCTGCTTCAGTTGCCTCAGTGATGGGTGATGTCTGGAGGTGCCGCACCTTGCCCAGCGCGGACCGCTCGATCCTGGGCACCTCGTGCACGCGTTTCGGGCGGACCCCGATCCGGTCGAACGCGGTGGACAGGTCGAGATCGGCCAGTTCCGTGCCCGGCTTCAGCACGACCAGCAGGTCGACGTGCTCGCCGATCATCCGGTCGGCGACGGGGACGACCGCGAGGTCCTCGCAGTCCAGCACGGCGCGCAGCGCGTGCTCGACCTCGTCCAGGTTGATCCGGCGGCCGTTCACCTTGACCAGCCGGGTGCGGCGACCGGCGAACCGGAACGTCCGCTCGTCCAGCGGCTGGACGTGGTCGTCCGCCTCCCAGAGCGGCGGTGGCCGCTCGTCCGGCCGGAACGCCAGCCGGGGACTGCGGATCACGAGCGGTATCTCCCCGTCGTCCGGTGACCCGTCGCCGTTCTGCCCGTCGCCGTTCGTCCCGGCGGGTCCGGGATCGGACGCGAGCTCGGGCCTGGATTCGGGCTCGGCGAAGGACACGTCGCGGAAGAGGGTCCAGGGGGGAGGTTCACCCTCCCGCCAGCGCCGGGTCGCGATGCCGCCCGCCTCGGTGGAGCCCAGCACCTCCACGATGAGCGCCCGGTCCGGGCCCGCCTCGGCGAGGAACTCCCCGGCCGTCGCGGGGAGCATCGCGCCGCCGTACAGCACGGTGATGTGCTCCATCTCGCGGACCCACTTCATGTGCTGCAACAGCAACGTGAAGATCCACGGTGTCGCCACCACCACGACCCGCCGCTGCTCGATCGGCGGCATGACACCGTAGAACGTCGGTTTGTACCAGACCGGCAGCCGGAGACGAGCGGGTATCAGCACGCTCGCCAGCGCCCCGTACAGGTGGGTCGGGGGAACGCAGGAGACGACCGCCTCCGGCTTCTCCGGTTCGATCAGCTCGGCGAGCATGCCCGCCTCCAGCCAGACGTTCTCCCGCAGCCTCCGCCAGCACCGGCTCGGACCCGTGCTCCCCGAGGTGTGAAAATCGATGGTCGGCGGCAGGGTGCCGAGCACCAGTTCCCCTGGATCGCGGTCGGCGAGGTCCCAGCGCACCTGCCAGGCCCTGTCGGTCATCGCCGGCGCGGTGAATTCAAGGGAAAGCAATTCGGCCGGGCTCAGCTCGGCATAATCCATGGCCACTCCTTTACCCCTGGCGTGCGGAAAGAGAGACGAAAGAATCGGATTTGCTGTCCCGCTGGCGGGACAGCACCGCTCAGCCGAGCGACTGGGCGATTTCCATGAGGTACTGGCCGTATTCCGAATTCTTCATCCCGGCGCCGAGCCGATGGCAGGCGTCCGCGTCGATGTATCCCATGCGCACCGCGATCTCCTCCAGGCAGGCCACCCGGACACCCTGGCGTTTCTCGATGACCTGCACGTACTGGCTCGCGGCCAGAATCGAGTCGTGCGTGCCGGCGTCGAGCCAGGTGAAACCCCGCCCGAGCCGGACCAGGTGGGCCCGCCCCTGCTTCAGGTACGTCTGGTTGACGTCCGTGATCTCCAACTCGCCGCGCGGCGAGGGCGCCAGATCCCGGGCGATCTCCACGACGTCGTTGTCGTAGAAGTAGAGCCCGGTGATCGCGTCGTTCGAGCGCGGGCGGAGCGGCTTCTCCTCGATCGACACCAGCGTGTCGTTGGCGTCGACCTCGCCGATGCCGTACCGCTCCGGGTCCGACACCGGGTATCCGAACATCGTGCAACCGTTCAACCTGGTGCGACAGGCCCGCAGGATCCGCGGGAAGCCCGCGCCGTGGAAGACGTTGTCGCCCAGGATGAGCGCCGTCTGGTCGTTGCCGATGTAGTCCGCGCCGATGATGAACGCCTCGGCGATTCCTCGTGGTTCCGCCTGCTCGGCATAGGAGATGTCGAGCCCCAGATGCGACCCGTCGCCCAGCAGGTTGCGCAGCGCGGGGAGACTCTCAGGCGTTGAGATCATCAGAATGTCCCGCATGCCGGCCAGCATGAGCACGGAAAGCGGGTAATAAACCATTGGCTTGTCATAGATGGCCAGCAGCTGCTTGGACGTAGCCAATGTCAGGGGGTACATACGCGTACCGCTACCGCCGGCGAGAACGATTCCCTTCATCACCCGTCCTCTCCTAGATTTCGGGATGAATGCAGCGCAAGAGTAATCAGAGTTTCGCCCGCCGGCCAAGCGTCCGGCCCAGTCGCATCCCTTCGCAAGGAATGGCGATGCCGTTTATCGTGTTGACAAGTTCGCTGTCAACCACATCGTTCTGGAAAACCGCGGACCGGCGGTGACAGCGGGACCCGATTCACACAAGGGATTTCCCGCAAGAGATAAGAAGATGTCACGAACCCGCTCCGCGCGCTCGTCCGAACGGATCACCGGAGCCGGCCGTCGTCCGGCTCGGACCCGATGTGCTCATACGCCATCTCCGTGGACGCAACCGCCGGAGGAGTCAGGCGGTCAGGCAGAGAACAAGAGTGCGACAAGGCCACGGGTCTATGCGGGCGTCGGGGCCGGATGGGGGCATGGCCAGGTTTCTGGCAAGTCTCCAGCGCCGGGATGTCTACAAGCTGATTCCAAGCCAATAGCAAGATCGATGGAGCAGGGTGATCGCGTACGTCGGCCTGCTGGAGCTGTATAAAACCGCACCCGACGTCTCATCCGTCCGCGCACTCGAAGGGGAGCACATCACTTCCTCTGACCGACCTGGTCGAAGCCGTCACGTCCACTCCGGAAAAGAGCATCTGATGTCCGAGTCCGGCTCGTCGAGCACCGATGGCCCATCACGCCGTCCCGTCAAAGGGCGCATGCTGGTTACCGTCGTGGCGACCGTCGCCACCCTTGCGGTGTCCATTTTGGTCGTCCTGTTCTGGCAGTCAGACAGCCGCGAGACTTCCTCCTCGCCCGGTGGTTCCACCACGGACAAGGGTTCCGCCCCGGCGGCCCGTTCTGCGGCGACCGCCCCCTTCGGCACGCAGATCTATGTGCAGGCCACAGATCACGTCGCCGCAGTGGAGGCGTTGGCGGTGACGGAGTTGAACGGCCGCCCGGTCGCCGTCACCGGAGGCGACGACAGGATACTGCGGATGTGGGATCTGGCCACCGGCAAGCAGGTCAGCGCGCTGCCCACCGGCCACGCCACACTGATCTCCACGATTGCGGTGACGAAGTTGAACGGCCACCCGATCGCCATCACCGGCAGCACAGACATGACGGTGCGGGTGTGGGACCTGGCCACCGGCAAGCAGATCGGTGAGCCTCTTACCGGCCATGTCAACGGAGTCGGAGTAGTGGCGGTGACGCGGTTGAAGGGGCGGCAGGTCATCGTCTCCGTCGACGTGGACAAGACCGTGCGGGTGTGGGACCTGATCACCGGCAGGCAGGTCGGCGCACCGTTCAAAGGCCACAGTGATGCTGTGTGGTCAATAGCGGTGACATCACTGAACGGTCGCCCCGTCATCCTCCTTGGCACCGTAGACGGCACGGTGCAGGTTCGCGACCTGGCCACCGGCAAGCAGGTCGGCACGCCCCTTGCCGGCCACGACGACGCGCTCCGATCGGTGACGACGGCGCGGGTGGACGGCCGCACGGTCGTCGTCACCGGCGGCGACAAAGCGGTGCGGGTGTGGGACCTGGCCACCGGCAAGCTGCTTCGCGCACCGTTCGAAGGCCATACCAATGTGATCTGGTCAGCGGTCATGACGCATCTGGACGATCGCCCGGTCGTCGTCTCGGCCAGCCACGACATGACGGTGCGGGTGTGGGACCTGGCCACCGGCAAGCAGATCGGCGCACCGTTCGTCCACTCCGACGTGGTCCGGACGATGACGGTGGCCCGGTTGGACGGCCTTCCGGTTGTCATCTCCACCGATCGAAGCTCGGGCTTGCAGGCGTGGAGCCTGTCCCCGCCCTATCCGCCCATCGGTTGATCCGGTTGCCGACCGACTCGGGAAGGCACCGCGTCGCCCCGGATGTCGCAGCCCGGGGCGACCAGACCGGGCCCCTACAGAAGACGTCGCGCGGGACCACGCGGGCCGGCGCCCTGTGCTGCTCGCGATGATGAACCGAACATGAAGGAAGAAGCATGCCTGTCCTCAGCCCCGGTACGTCTCGCGATCGGGGAGTTCTCTCCGCGGGGAGGGGCGCCGCCCGCCGCGCCAACGGTACGGCAGCCGCGGCGGTGGCGATGCTCGCCGTCTGCCTGCTCTCGGCGTGCGCGTCCGGCGGCTCCGGCGGCTCCGCGGCACCGTCTTCCCCTCTGGGTGGGCACTGGCTGGTGAAACCGCTGCCGCAGCGGACGGCGGGCCTTCGCCTCGACGCCATGTGGCCGTTCGCCACGCGGGAGGAACTGCTGTCCGACCGGCCCTCCGTCGGGGGTGCTCCCGTCTACGACGCGGTGAATGCCCGCTACGAGGAGACCGAGAAGGCCAAGGGCCGCAGATGGACCAGGCTCCTCATATTCACCGGATATGAGGCAAGGGTCGTCACCGACCAGTGGCAATCGGCCGTGGGCGACATCCTCCTCACCTTTCGGGCGGTCGGCACACCGGGCGAAGAATTCGAGATCCCCACGGGTCCGTTCGGCGGCTACGCCCGTTGTATTGAAACCCTGCACCTGGACTCCATATCGGGCATGTGTGCCTGGGCCGACGACGGCACGGTCGGAATCGTGTACGGCCCGAACTTCAACGCCGCCGAACTCAGGGATCTCCTCCCCGCCTTCCGCGCCGACGTCGAACGCTGAGCGTCGGTGAGGACAGGCTCGCCGACGGGCGGAGTCGCGTGGTGGCCTGTGGATGTAGGACACCGGACGGCGATGCCCCGCCGAGCACCTCGGCGGGGCACCATTTTTTTGCCACTCGCCGAGCAGGCCATACCAGTTCAGCCGCCGGCGGTCCTCAGCCTGCGATCGGTCGGCAGCCCTGGCGTCGAGCACATCCCGCTGACGATGCCCGAGATCCGTCGTTTGCCGGCCGCGCTCGTTCTTGCCCGGCCCCGCGAGATCGTGCGCATGCTCATGGCCGGGGTCGCCGGTGACAGCACCCGGTCGAGGCGCGAGGCGCTGGTCCGCATGGTCCGCCGCCTGGCCGGCTGACCGCCGACAGGAGAGCGGAGGGTCCGGCCTCCGGCGCCTATCCCCTCGGTCTGCCGCTGGGCGGCGTTCGCGGTAGCTACCGCGCCAGGCGACCTCAGCAGTCCAAATCTCTGCCTAATGCGCGGGCTCGACGTGGGCCCTAACCGCGCCTGGTGAGAAGTCCCTACTCGGGTCGACGCCACTGGGGGCAACGTACAACGGACGCCGCGGGGTGCGCCTCACACCGGGTTCGGCGTCGCGGCCAGGTTCTGCTTGACGTGCCGGGTGATGTCGTCGGCGAGGATTTCGGGGAGGCCCTTCTCGATGCCGTCCAGGGCCTGGGCCGCGACCTCGGCGGGATCGACCTTCCGCTCAGCGGGAACGCCGGCGGCCATGTCGGTGTCCATGTACCCGACGTGCAGCGCCGAGACGGTGATGCCGCGAGGTGCCAGTTCCTCGCGGATCGCGTTGGTCTGTGCCCACGCGGCGGCCTTGGCCGCCGAATAGGACCCGGAACCGGCCGGGTGCAGCCAGGACAGCACGGACAGGACATTGAGCACGGCGCCGCCGCCATTGCCCTCGATGACCGGGGCGAAGGCCCGCGTCACGGCGAGCGGCCCGAAGAAGTTCGTGTCCATCTCCAGCCGCACCGAGTCCAGATCACCGGCGACCAGAGGGGTGCCGGTGAAGATCCCGGCATTGTTCACCAGCAGCGTCGCGTCGGAGGCGATGCCGGCCGCGGCCCGGATCGACCCTTCGTCGGTCACATCCAGGTGGAGCGGGATGACGCCGGCCACATCCACGCTCTCAGGGCGGCGGGCCGCCGCGTACACCTTCGCTCCGCGCTCCAGAAGCTGGATGGCCAACCGGCGACCCAACCCCCGGTTGGCGCCGGTGACCACCGCGACCGTGTCCTTCAGTTCCATGCTTGCTCCCAGCGTCGCGGGCGGTTCCGATGACCGAGCCCGGCAATTAGATTACATTGATAATCTAAACCGGAAGGTAGGATAGATGTCAACCGACATCCAACTTGAGAGGTGGCCGATGGGCCGCGTGTCGCAGGCGCAAGCACAGGAGAACCGCAAGCGGGTCGTGGAAGCCGCCTCCCGGCTGTTCCGCGAGCGGGGCACGCAGGTCAGCGTCGCCGACCTCATGAAGGAGTGCGGGCTGACCCACGGCGGCTTCTACAAGCAGTTCGCCTCCAAGGAGGCGCTCGTCGACGAGGCCACCGCCCACGCCTTCGACGAGTTCGCCCGGCGCCGCACGGCAGGACTGGAGCAGCGGGCGGCGATCGACACCTACCTCTCCGTCGAGCACCGCGACAACCCGGCGGACGGTTGCCCCGTCGCCGGGCTCGCCACCGACATGGCACGGGAACTCGGTGATCACGAGGCCCACCGCGTCTACGCCGAAGGCGTGAGCGACTTCGCCGAGTTGCTCGCCACCGAAGACCAGGACGGCATCACCCGGCTGTGCACGATGCTCGGCGCACTCGTCCTGGCCCGAGCCACCAAGGGCTCCCCCCTCTCCGAGGAGATCCTCACCACCGCACGCGCGGCCTTGACGGCAAACAGCTGATCCGGGACACCAGGCCGGTCGGCACGCCGTAGGCATGCATCCGCACCCCGAGCAAGGCGCCGGTGCCGGTTGTTCCGCGAGGCTTCCGCAGGTCATGGAGGTGAAGGCGCGGCGAGTACGTAACAGGACGGGCCGTACTCGCCGCGCCGGTTCAGGGGGCGGTACGGGTGCGGCGGGCGAGTTCCCTCTGGTCGGCCAGGGCGGTGCTGAGCCGTTCGAGGCAGGCCCGTTGGAGGAAGTACTTGGCGCCGGCCTTGGTCTCCTGGCTGGTGAGGGGGCGGTAGCGCATCGCGATCCAGCGGCCGAGGGTCGTGTCGTGGTCGATGTACCAGCCGGGGAATGCCTGCCGCAGTGCTGTGAGCGGGTCCTGTTTCGGGGGGTTCATCGCGGGGACTCCTGTCTGGAGGACGCGGGCGGGCCGGGTGTTCGGCGACGAGGTGCTGGTCCACCGGCCCCCGGCGGGGGCCCTGGCCTCTCGGGCGACCGCCTGCCCGTCGGCGTCGATGACGACGAGCCTCAGGAACACCTCCGGCACGCGCTC